>NZ_JSEH01000436.1 GCF_000801335.2 Desulfovibrio sp. TomC | reverse complement strand
GCCGCAAAGGCAAAAAGCGTCTCCCTTCGAGGCATTCTGAGAAGCTTGCCGTTCCAGCTACGGCCAATTTGTGCTGGTCGGTGGATTTCATGAGCGATGTCCTTATGAGTGGCCAACGCTTCCGTACGTTCAACGTGCTCGACGACTTCAACCGCGAGGCTCTAGCCATTGAGGTGGATACCACGTTGCCGGCTGCAAGAGTCGTTCGGGT
>NZ_JSEH01000407.1 GCF_000801335.2 Desulfovibrio sp. TomC | reverse complement strand
GAGACCGCTGCATAAATCCTTTGCAGCCTCTGGTCTCCGCCTTTTGGGGTTGTTTCGAGCGTAAGGCCGGCAGTTTTCCGTGGTTTTCCTGAGGACTTAAGCTGTTTTCTGCCTCCCTTTGCGGTTTTCGCCGCCAAAGGAGACACCTGTCCTCAGCAACCAGCCTTTAAAGCGGCTTTTTTCAGGTTGAAAGCCATGGCGTTGAGGAGAAACTCCAGCTCGACCTTGGCCCGCCCGAGGTATCTCGCTCGGAAAAAGCCATAGCCGCGCTTGAGAGTGCCGAAGGCTCGCTCCACCTTTGAACG
>NZ_JSEH01000325.1 GCF_000801335.2 Desulfovibrio sp. TomC | reverse complement strand
TCCCCAGGGCCAAGTAAACCCGAACGTCGTTTGCCGGCAGCATCATAGCCGCACCAGCGTGCGGACAAGCTTTTCCAGCACCGGCGCGGCGAAGTCGCCTCTGATCTCGATGTGAAAGGCGTTGCCCACGTGCACCAGCATCGGTTCAGGCGCGGTTGCCATGTCCGCCTGGGGCGACGCGGACAGCGGCACAGGGACGATTGCGAAGCAAGGCGCTGCCTCTTCGTCGGCCGATCTCGCCAAACGCTTCCGCCAATAGCCCCATGAACTTTGGGAAAGGCCATGCCGCCGGCAGTAAGCCCCCTGGCTCAGGCCACTGCCTCGCCAAGACTCAAAATGTCCAGCCCAATACGCCGCCTTCTCGGATCTATGCTCCGTTGCTGATGTTGCCATGGCTGTCCCTCCTGTGGGGCAAACCATGACAGAAAACTCAAGAGGCGTAAGAAGGGCCTCTTTTGACGCTTACG
>NZ_JSEH01000320.1 GCF_000801335.2 Desulfovibrio sp. TomC | reverse complement strand
CCCCCAGGGCCAAGTAAACCCGAACGTCGTTTGCCGGCAGCATCATAGCCGCACCAGCGTGCGGACAAGCTTTTCCAGCACCGGCGCGGCGAAGTCGCCTCTGATCTCGATGTGAAAGGCGTTGCCCACGTGCACCAGCATCGGTTCAGGCGCGGTTGCCATGTTCGCCTGGGGCGACGCGGACAGCGGCACAGGGACGATTGCGAAGCAAGGCGCTGCCTCTTCGTCGGCCGATCTCGCCAAACGCTTCCGCCAATAGCCCCATGAACTTTGGGAAAGGCCATGCCGCCGGCAGTAAGCCCCCTGGCTCAGGCCACTGCCTCGCCAAGACTCAAAATATCCAGCCCAATACGCCGCCTTCTCGGATCTATGCTCCGTTGCTGATGTTGCCATGGCTGTCCCTCCTGTGGGGCAAACCATGACAGAAAACTCAAGAGGCGTAAGAAGGGCCTCTTTTGACGCTTACTGATCT
>NZ_JSEH01000292.1 GCF_000801335.2 Desulfovibrio sp. TomC | reverse complement strand
TTGACGCCCGCGCCCCCGGGACGTAGATACGCCCTCCCGCTGCGGGAAACCGGGGCGGGCGGCGACTGGGATCGCAAGAAACTGGTCGGTGATTGAAAAAACGGGTTGACGGGCATCGCAGGAGCAGGTAGATAGGCCAGCCCGCTGCGGAAAGCCGCGACACGGGACGAGGCGCAACGGCGCTTCGGGTTGAGTGAAAAAAGACGTTGACGGGCCGGGCGGGGAAGCGTAGAAGCTCTCCTCCGCTTCGGGAAACCGGAAACGGGCCGGGTCGCCGCGAGGCGACACGGAGTTTGAAAAAAAGGGTTGACGGTGCTGGCGGGGAAGCGTAGAAGCTCTCCTCCGCAAGCGGGAAGCCGCGACCCGGACCGGACGCAAACGGCGGACGGGATTTGAAAAAAAGTGCTTGACGGGGACGGAGGAAACGAATAGTTTCCCTCCTCCTGCAAGACGCCGGAAACGGCGACGAGTCGCTTGAGCGACACGGTCTTTGACAATTAAATAGCGAGTTGGGTGATTTAGTAAGCCATA
>NZ_JSEH01000194.1 GCF_000801335.2 Desulfovibrio sp. TomC | reverse complement strand
CCTCAACGAACTATTTTGTTTATTATGTCCATTTGGACTAGACCCTAACCAGATGTCAGGGGGCGTCACCGTAAAGCGTCAGAATAGATCTGTATTTGCAATTTCTTGACGGATTCCGCGCAAAACTATAGATTTCTACCTGATACTTTCGGCTCAGGAGGCATCTTGCAGGGGCACCGCATCGGCTACGTCCGCGTCAGCAGTTTCGACCAGAACCCGGAACGGCAGCTCGAACACGTTCAGGTGGATAAGGTGTTCACCGACAAGGCGTCGGGTAAGGACACGCGACGGCCACAGCTCGACGCGCTGCTCGCCTTCGTGCGCGAGGGCGATACGGTGGTGGTGCACAGCATGGACCGCTTGGCGCGCAATCTGGACGACCTGCGTCGCCTGGTGCACAGCCTTACCCAGCGTGGCGTGCGTATCGAATTCGTGAAGGAAAGCCTGAGCTTCACCGGCGAGGATTCACCAATGGCTAACCTCATGCTGTCGGTGATGGGGGCGTTCGCCGAGTTTGAACGCGCCTTGATCCGAGAGCGGCAACGCGAGGGCATCTCGCTCGCCAAACAGCGAGGTGCTTACCGGGGGCGCAAGAAGGCGCTCGCGCCAGATCGGGTGCTCGAACTGCGGCGTCGTGCCGCTGCCGGCGAAAAGAAGGCGCCGCTCGCCCGCGAGTTCGGCATCAGCCGCGAAACCCTCTACCAGTACCTCAAAACGAACGACTGACCA
>NZ_JSEH01000160.1 GCF_000801335.2 Desulfovibrio sp. TomC | reverse complement strand
ATGGCGGCAGGTTATCCGTTTTCCGGTTGCCGCGCCAGTCGCGGGCAGGAGGCCGAGAGGGTGCGCCTAGCCCGGAGGTGCATTTCAAGGGGGCTTGACGAAACGGGGCGTTTGTCGACATCCCCGATGGGAAGATGGGCATATGTTCGCTATTTAGTATGATAGGAAAATCCAACCTGGGGCTATAAACTTAGATTCATACACAGGCTCAACCGCGCTGTCGTTGTCTTTAGTGTATTGTTTTCCGTATTCGAACCCATATCGGACCAATGTGTACCACTCTGCTGGAAAATACACGCGGTATCGATTCCCTTCGCGATTGTACCCGACCTTGCCGTCCGGAAAAGATGTATGTTTGTATTCTTCCGGTAGTTCTGTAACACCACCGGGTTGGTCAAATCCAAGCAACGCACCACTTTCAATCAGTCGTATGACCGCCATACGATCCGGATAAAACTGGTCAAAATACAAGCTGTAATTTGTCTTCCACTGCATTCCTGACGGGGTGGCAATAGCCAAGGCGATATTTGCGGCGAGAGGAAGGAGGGAGAATGTCGGAAATATCCGAATATATTTGAAAAAAATGAAGAAGGTTAGGCAAAAGATCCAAAAGTTGTAGAAACTCAGCAAAGTTGGAATGGTGAATTGCATTCCAAATGGCATGTGACAACACAGAACAAGACCGAAATAGCGAAAGGGCGTCGTCAGGATGGTGAAGGCTAGTATCTTTCGTACCACTCGCAACGAGCGGCGTCTGGCCAGCCAGCGGCGGCGCTGGCGCATGGCGGCTTTATCGGCAGGGGGCTGCGGCGCAGACAGGGCCATC
>NZ_JSEH01000147.1 GCF_000801335.2 Desulfovibrio sp. TomC | reverse complement strand
GTTCCGGCCCCATCGTCAACATGGACGAAACCACGGTTCAGGTGCTTGCCGAACCCGGAAGGGCCAACACCGCGAAATCTTTCATGTGGGTCGCCCGGGGCGGAATGCCGGAAAAGCCGGTCGTCCTGTTTCGCTATCATCCGACCCGGGCCGGCAGCGTGGCCGCAGAAATCCTTGGCGACTTCAAAGGCTATCTGCAGACCGACGGCTACAGCGGCTACGAAGCTCTGGGCGAACGGGAAGGCCTACGCCATCTCGGCTGCCTGGCCCATGTCCGGCGCAAGTTCGTCGAGATAGAAAAGAGCGCCGGGAAAACGGCCAAAGGCGGCACGGCCCATGCCGTCCTGGATCTGATCGGCAAGCTTTACGGCGTGGAGCGCCAAGCCGAAAAGCAAAAGCTCGATCCCGAGCAGATCAAGTCCTTGCGAGCCGAGAAGTCCAGGCCGATCCTGGACAAGCTCAAGGCGCTGCTTGATGCTCGCTCAGCCACCACCCCGCCAAAGAGTCTGCTCGGCAAGGCCATCGGCTATGCCCTCAAACAGTGGGACCACCTGGGCGTTTACCTGGAAGACGGCCGGCTGCGCCCGGACAACAACCTGGCCGAGAACGCCACCCGTCCCTTTGCCGTGGGCCGCAAAAATTGGCTGTTTTCCGGCCATCCGCGCGGAGCCGGCGCTTCGGCCGCGATTTACTCCCTCATTGAGACCGCTAAAACCAACGGCTTGGAGCCTTACCGCTATCTGCGCCAGCTCTTCGAGCACCTGCCGGCGGCAACCACCGACGCCCAACGCAAGGCCCTCCTGCCGCAGCACATTGATCCCCAGAGCCTGACCATCCCTGCCTGACCTTCTGCCGCTTCCGGCTCGCCTGACAAGACGCGCCTTATTGAGCGCTTAC
>NZ_JSEH01000132.1 GCF_000801335.2 Desulfovibrio sp. TomC | reverse complement strand
AACTGGGCTTCCTGGCGATAGAGGGGAAGCGCGTCGGCGTATTTGGCCACGGCGACATGGGCCAAAAGTCCCGGGGTGACGATGCCCTGGGGGATGATCTGGGGCGGCATGGGCGCGGTTTTCACGGTCGGGCCGTCATCTTCCACGCCCTCGCAGATCCGGCAGGCATATTTGGGCCGGATGTAGCGGATGACCTGGATCTTGGCCGGCACGATGTCGAGCTTCTCGCTGACTTCTTCGCCGATGCGCACCAGGACCGTGCCGCAGGGGCAAGTTTGCTCCGATTCCGGCAGATCGTGGACGACTTCCACCCGGGGCAGATCATCCGGGATGGGCCGACGTCCGCGTTTGCGGCGGGTGCCCGCCGGAGCGCAAGCGTCCTCGAAAGTCTGCGGCTTGTGCTCCTCCACGGTCTGTTCGGCTTCGTCGAACAGGGAAAGCTGCTGCTCCTGGCCGGTGCGGGGCTTTTTCTCGGACTTCGGACCGTAGATGATCAAGTTCAGGAGCCGGATGCGTTGCTCAAGTTGGGTTATCTGCGTCTGATGGTCCGCAGCCATGTCGACAATGAGAGCTTTAAGGGCGGCAGGGTCATCAGGGAGGGAAAGGATATCCACGGCCCAAGCTATATGCCAGTATTGTCCAATTTAATCAATGCAATACTGCTTAAGAGATCGTCGAATACTCCAGTCGAGAATGCCCTTTTACGACCAGGGGATCAAGGCCGTCGAGCAGCCAGACGAGCTGCCTGGAGTCGATGGCCAGCACTTCGGCCTCGCGAGTCAGCCAGCGGAACACATGGCGCTCCAGGCGCTTTTGCCAGAGACAAAAGCCATTACGATCCCAGTAGAGCAGCTTGACGATAGTCCGACTGCGGTTACAAAATCCGAACAGGTGGCCGGCAAACGGATCAAGCGTAAGCTGCTGTGACACCAGGATGGACAGGCCGTCGATGGCCTTGCGCATGTCCGTGG
>NZ_JSEH01000127.1 GCF_000801335.2 Desulfovibrio sp. TomC | reverse complement strand
CAGACGAAGCGCTATATCGCGCGAAAAACCTAGGGCGGAATAGAGTCGAATACTATATTGATCCTGAAGATATCTACTTTTCACCTAGCAAGCTCTATCAAACAGGGCTTATCCATTTACAGTGGAGCAAACGCTACGAATCTGGCAACAAAACCATTGACTCCCAACACCATCACCTTTTTCAATTATCCAACAGACTACTTTCCGCTATAATTGCAGGAGAATCAAAAGAACACTGCTTAAACCTGATTAATGCACTTATTGAGCATGTCAAAGAACACTTCAGAGACGAATCTGAAACATTCTTATCGGCAAATTACGAAGATTCAGAAAATCACTGCAAGATACACGACAAACTACTAGGCCAGTGCGCCGACCTTGCAGAGAAATACAAGCATGACTCGCTATCGCTAGGGGAAATTTTAGTATTTCTCGCTAGCGAAGTCATACACAATCATATGATCATAGAAGACAAGAAATTCTTCAAATGTATTTGAGCGTTTCGACTCAGACATATCGCAAACAAGAAAACGCAGGAAGCTGCATTATTGTTCAAACAGCTAAGACTACAGGATTCCAGTTTACTGGACTGTTGAAAATCCAGAGTTTAGCGATTTTCCGGCGTTAAAAATCACAGGATCCTGCGAGTTCAGACCGTCATAAAAACTAAACAAGCTGAAAATACACAGAAAATAATAATTTTGATCCAAAAACGGCTTGTCCGATGGCAGAATCCTGCCATCCAGTCCCATAGTCTACTTCAAAAACGAAAGAAATATCGTTTTTGACCAACTGGACATGGGATGGACCAGGAAGACTATAGGGAAACGGCTGCCCTTCGGTCACTTTCAGTTCGTTGGTGGGCTTGCCGCTGGTGTTAGCGCTTGCCTCCTCCCTGTGTCTTAGCTATAGATATTTGCTATCGCAATTGCAAGGAGGCATCACAAATGCAAATCCTGATCGTCTTATCAAGCAATTCACCTG
>NZ_JSEH01000126.1 GCF_000801335.2 Desulfovibrio sp. TomC | reverse complement strand
CAGACGAAGCGCTATATCGCGCAAAAAACCTAGGACGGAATAGAGTCGAATACTATATTGATCCTGAAGATATCTACTTTTCACCTAGCAAGCTCTATCAAACAGGGCTTATCCATTTACAGTGGAGCAAACGCTACGAATCTGGCAACCAAACCATTGACTCCCAACACTATCACCTTTTTCAACTATCCAACAGACTACTTTCCGCTATAATTGCAGGAGAATCAAAAGAACACTGCTTAAACCTGATTAATGCACTTATTGAGCATGTCAAAGAACACTTCAGAGACGAATCTGAAGTATTCTTATCGGCAAATTACGAAGATTCAGAAAATCACTGCAAGATACACGACAAACTACTAGGCCAGTGCGCCGACCTTGCAGAGAAATACAAGCATGACTCGCTATCGCTAGGGGAAATTTTAGTATTTCTCGCTAGCGAAGTCATACACAATCATATGATCATAGAAGACAAGAAATTCTTCAAATGTATTTGAGCGTTTCGACTCAGACATATCGCAAACAAGAAAACGCAGGAAGCTGCATTATTGTTCAAACAGCTAAGACTACAGGATTCCAGTTCACTGGACTGTTGAAAATCCAGAGTTTAGCGATTTTTCGGCGTTAAAAATCACAGGATCCTGCGAGTTCAGACCGTCATAAAAACAAAACAAGCTGAAAATACACAGAAAATACTAATTTTGATCCAAAAACGGCTTGTCCGATGGCAGAATCCTGCCATCCAGTCCCATAGTCTACTTCAAAAACGAAAGAAATTTCGTATTTGACCAACTGGATAGGGGATGGACTAGGAGGACCATGGGGAAACGGCTGCCCTTCGGTCACCTTAAGTTCCTTGGTGGGCTTGCCGCTGGTGTCAGTGCTTGCCTCCTCCCTGTGTCTTGGCTATAGATAATTTCTATCGCAATAGTCAGGAGGCATCACAAATGCAAATTCTCATCATCCTGTCGAGCAATGTCCCGG
>NZ_JSEH01000120.1 GCF_000801335.2 Desulfovibrio sp. TomC | reverse complement strand
CGACAAGCCAAGGAAGGCATGGTTGCGGCCTTTTCCGGGAAGGCGGCGACGGCACAGAAGGATAACGCCGCCGAGATCCGGGAACTCCACGCCAAGATCGGTCAATTGACCGTGGAGAAGGATTTTTTAGAGCGAGCCTTCGCCAAACGATGAGTCGCGAGCGAAGGCGTGGGATGGTCGAACGCGGGCATCCCCGACTCAGTATTTGTCGGCAGTGTCGCATCCTCGGGTTGGCCAGGTCGACTTGGTATCATCGCCCGAAAGGCGAGTCGGCCATGAATCTGGAACTGATGCGGCATATCGACGAGCAGTTTCTGGAGACGCCATTTTACGGATCGCGCCAGATGCGACGGCATTTGCGGCATCAGGGCATCGAGATCGGACGTGGCCGCGTGCGGCGGTTGATGCGCAAGATGGGGTTGGTGGCGATCTACCAGAAGCCCAGGACGAGTACGCCGCATCCCGAGCACAAGATTCATCCGTATCTGCTGCGAGATCTTGCGATCAAACGGCCAGACCAGGTGTGGTGCGCCGACATCACGTATGTACCGATGAAGCGAGGCTTCCTGTATCTGGTGGCGGTCATGGACTGGCACAGCCGGGCCGTGTTGTCTTGGCGTTTGTCCAACACCCTGGACGCTGATTTTTGCGTTGCCGCCTTGGAAGAGGCCATGAACCGCTATGGGGTGCCGGAAATCTTCAATACAGATCAGGGGTCGCAGTTCACTGGCCAGGGCTTCACGCAGACGCTTAAAGATGCCGGCGTTGCCATCTCCATGGATGGCAAAGGCCGCTGGATGGATAACGTCTTTATCGAGCGGCTATGGCGCTCGGTGAAATGGGAGTGCGTTTACCTGCGAGAACTCGAAACCGGCAGCCAAGCTCGCCAAGCGCTCGGAAACTGGTTCCACTTCTACAACGAGCGACGACCGCATACGGCTTTTGACGGTCGCCGACCCATGGACGTATACCGGGAGGG
This sequence comes from Desulfovibrio sp. TomC, assembly GCF_000801335.2. Classification (NCBI taxonomy): domain Bacteria; kingdom Pseudomonadati; phylum Thermodesulfobacteriota; class Desulfovibrionia; order Desulfovibrionales; family Desulfovibrionaceae; genus Desulfovibrio; species Desulfovibrio sp. TomC. Next base: position 25 of record NZ_JSEH01000120.1, on the reverse strand, counting down.
CCACTCGGCCCCCAAGGCGGCATAA
>NZ_JSEH01000114.1 GCF_000801335.2 Desulfovibrio sp. TomC | reverse complement strand
TTAATTGCCGTCTGGTAGCCCTTTTTTTTCTGGCTGCGAAACCAGGCCAGAACATCATGGTCAAGGCGAATGCAAACACGCTCCTTCGTCTCGGGCAAAAGATCTTCCAAGGCGCATGCGCTTGGCCTTTTCGAAAAAATCATCCGGCAACGGCGGGTTGTCTGGATCAGAAAGCGCATTGGCGGTCAGTTCTTCGTCGGTCATGGCGTCGGCCCTAGAGCCGTCGGTCAACCTGGGGAGCTTTCTTGCTTCTTCCAGCGTGTATCTGCCCGCCCTCACGGGCGAGCTTCAGCAGCCGGTTCTGGTGGACCGCGTGTTCCAGCCCATCTGGCAGCCCCAGTTCGTGCAGGGTCCGCAGCCGTTCCAGGTGGGCCAGCACATGCTTGGGCTTGGGTGACCCCGGCGGCTGACGCAGCCAGATCAATCCGCTGCCCTTGGAGCCCTCACGAATCGCCAACAGTGCGTCGAGCGCTCGACGGTGGTGATCGGTCAGGGGCGTTGTCAGCGCCTCATGGACTTGTCGCGTGCCACGCGTCAGCGCTTCGCTGCATACCCGGTCGATCACGTCGAGCGCCGGCAGGATGATGCATTGCTGCCGCAGCAGATCGATCAACGCTTCGGCGAGCACGATGCCCCGGTCGGTTTGCTTGGCCAGTTCGGCGAGTTGTTGCACGAAGTGCCGGTAATCAGCGGCCGCGAATGGTGTCAGGTTCAGCCATGCCTGCAATTCCAGCAGGTGCTCGCGTCTAGTCTCCGGGCGTTGCGCGTACTGTGGCCAGATGTCCGGCTCAATGTACAACTGGCTGCCGATGATATTCAGAAGGGATGCGGGAGGTCCCGCTTCACTGGGCAGGGCAAAGCCAGGATAGCGCAGGTAGCACAACTGCACTGCGAAGCCGAGACGGTTGTGATTGCCGCGCCGCTGACGTATCGCCGACAGGTCGGTCTCGGATAAGGTGTAGTGCCGGATCAGTTCATCGTTTGTCGTGGGGAATGCCAGCAAGGTGGCCCGCTCTGCGGGCGTCAACAGACTGCGGCGTGGCATGGTCAGT
>NZ_JSEH01000107.1 GCF_000801335.2 Desulfovibrio sp. TomC | reverse complement strand
CCCGAAATGAAAGCCAAAGTTGCGCTTATAACCGGCATCACCGGCCAGGACGGGGCCTATCTGGCCGAACTGCTGCTCAAGAAAGGCTACGAGGTCCACGGCATCAAGCGTCGGGCCTCGCTTTTCAACACCCAGCGCATCGACCATCTCTACCGCGACCCCCACGATACCGGCCGGAAGTTCATGCTGCACTACGGCGACCTGTCCGACTCCACCAACCTGATCAACATCATCCAGCAGGTCAGGCCCGACGAGCTGTACAATCTGGCCGCCCAGAGCCACGTCAAAGTATCCTTTGAGTCTCCGGAATACACCGCCGACGTGGACGCCCTGGGCACGCTGCGGCTCCTGGAGGCCGTGCGCATCCTCGGCCTGGAAAAGCACACCCGATTCTACCAGGCCTCCACCTCGGAGCTGTACGGACAGGTGGTGGAGACGCCGCAAACCGAAAAAACGCCGTTTTATCCGCGCAGCCCCTACGCCGTGGCCAAGCTCTACGCCTACTGGATCACGGTCAACTACCGCGAGGCCTACGGCATGTACGCCTGCAACGGCATTCTCTTTAACCACGAGTCGCCGGTGCGCGGCGAGACCTTCGTCACCCGCAAGATCACCCGGGCCATGGCCCGCATCAAGCTCGGGTTGCAGGACTGCCTGTATCTCGGCAACCTCTCGGCCCTGCGCGACTGGGGCCATGCCAAGGACTACGTGGAAATGCAGTGGCTCATGCTCCAGCAGGACGCCCCGGACGATTTCGTCATCGCCACCGGCCGGCAGCATTCCGTGCGCGATTTCGTCACCCTGGCCGCGGCCGAACTGGGCATTTCCATCCGGTTCGAGGGAACCGGGGCGGACGAGAAGGGCTACGACGCCAAGACCGGCAAATGTCTGGTGTCTGTTGATCCGCGGTATTTCCGGCCAACCGAAGTGGAGACGCTCCTGGGCGATCCCACCAAGGCCCGGGAGCGCCTGGGCTGGCAGCCGCGCATCACCCTGGAGGAGATGGTGGCCGAGATGGTGCGCTGTGACCTGCGCGACGCCGAACGCGACGCCCTGTGCAAAAGCCAGGGATATCCCGTTTTCGACCTCAACGAATAG
>NZ_JSEH01000103.1 GCF_000801335.2 Desulfovibrio sp. TomC | reverse complement strand
TGCCTTGTATGTTTCTCCATCGGGGATAACTTGATGGGGTCCCGGGGACGATAGGTCGAAATTGCCTTGAGTTTTAAGCTCGAGCCGGAGCCATGATCGTCGTCCCCTTTCTTCCATGAAGCCCGAACCGTTGCTTGGGCTAAGAGCCCGTATCACAAGGCTGGGTGCTGGAGGATTTTACATGGCTGTTGAGTGCTTTATTGGGATTGATGTCTCTAAAGAAACTCTGGATGTTCACACGTTTCCCGATGGGAACGATCTGCAATTCATCAACGACCCTGATGGCATTAAAGCTATCTGTAGGAAATTTTCTAAACTTCGTCCGAATCTTATTATTATTGAGGCGACAGGCGGTCTTCAAATTCCTGTTGCAACAGCGTTGAGTCTCAAGAAGTTCCCTGTTGTAGTTATTAATCCCCGCCAGGCTCGTGATTTTGCGAGGGCAAAGGGGAGATTGGCTAAAACGGATAAGATTGATGCTGAGATATTAGCCCTTTTTGGCAAGCAAATGGAGCCTGAAGTACGTCCTCTTAAGGACGAGCAAGCACAAGAAATGAGTGCATTTATGTCCAGGCGTAACCAGCTTATTCGAATGCTTGTCATGGAGAAAAATCGTTTTTCTCGGGCTTATGGCTCAGTAAGACATGACATCGAGAAGAATATCGATTGGCTAGAAGAGCGGTTGTCAGAAATTGACACCCATCTTGGAAAGATTGTGCGCGCCAGTCCGATTTGGAGAGAACGTGATAACTTACTTCAAAGTGTTCCCGGCGTCGGAGATGTCCTTTCAAGAGCACTCCTCTCCAATCTCCCTGAGCTTGGAACATTAAATCGCCGGGCGATAGCTGCGCTTGTTGGTGTTGCACCTCTCAATTGCGATAGTGGGAAACATCGGGGAAGACGTCGTGTTTGGGGTGGTCGCAGTGATATCCGTTCCGTTTTATATATGGCAGTCTTGTCTGCCAAAAAATATAACCCAGTGATACGAGATTTTTACAATCGCCTCAAGGAAGCAGGCAAGCCACATAAAGTCGCTGCCGTTGCCTCCATGCGAAAGCTCATAACGATTCTGAATGCGATGGTGCGATCCGGTCAGCCTTGGGCACAGTGCGCAAACGCGGCGTGAATCACAGCTTTTCAGTTGACTGGGAACACCGTTGCTCCGGCGGCCGGGGG
>NZ_JSEH01000099.1 GCF_000801335.2 Desulfovibrio sp. TomC | reverse complement strand
TAACCCTCCCCTAAAATAGGGCCAGCGAAAAGTTGAGATTTCTGGCAAACCCGCCCCAGGAGGGAGCGATGCGGAAATCTCGATTTTCTGAGACGCAGATCGTCAAGATGCTCAAGGAAGCTGAGGCAGGACGTCCTGTCGCGGATATTTGCCGTGAAAACGGCATCAGCGCGACCACGTTCTACAAGTGGAAGACCAAATACGGCGGCATGGAAGCATCCGATGTGCGACGTCTCAAGGATCTTGAAAGCGAGCACAGCCGCCTCAAGCAGATGTTTGCCGAGCTGAGCCTGGAGAATCAGGCCCTGAAGGATGTGATCGCAAAAAAGTTGTAAGGCCAGACGACAAGCGAGAGTTGATCACATACGTCCACATTGTGCATGGACTGAGTCTTCGGAGAGCCTGCTGTGTTTTTGGTCTGAGCAGGTCTGTGTATGGCTATCAGCCCAAGCCCTCTGAAGATGGGCAAGTGATTGAAGCGCTTATCGGCCTGGCCGAGCAGTTTCCACGATACGGCTTTGGAAAATTGTTTTCGTTGATGCACAGGCAGCAGCCGACTTGGAACCACAAACGGGTCTACCGGGTGTATTGCGCCTTGAAGCTGAACCTGCGCCGCAAGGGCAAAAAGCGGCTGCCGTCAAGGCATCCCGAGAAGCTTTCCGTGCCTATGGCCGCCAACGTGTGTTGGTCGGTGGATTTCATGAGCGACGTACTGATGAACGGACAGCGGTTTCGCACGTTCAATGTGCTTGATGACTTCAACCGCGAGGCGTTGGCCATCGAGGTGGACACGACGCTGCCGGCGGCCAGGATCATCCGGGTTTTGGATCGGGTGATAGCCTGGAGAGGATGCCCGGCAAAACTCCGGTTGGATAATGGTCCTGAGCTTGTGTCCGTGACCTTGGCCGACTGGGCCGAGCGCCACGGCGTGGAGTTGGAATTTATCGAGCCGGGCAAGCCCACGCAGAACTCGTATATCGAGCGGTTCAACCGGACCTTCCGCCATGAGGTATTGGACTTCTATATTTTCAGCAGGTTGAGCGAAGTCAGAGAGATCGTGGACGATTGGCTGAAGCAGTACAATGAACAACGGCCCCATGAATCCCTCGGAGACCTTACCCCCTCCGAGTACCTCGCCATCAACTCGCAGGAGGTCTCAACTTTCGACTGGCACTAAGAACGGGAGGTTTACA
>NZ_JSEH01000093.1 GCF_000801335.2 Desulfovibrio sp. TomC | reverse complement strand
GAGACCGTTGCACAATTTCCTTAGGCAGGTGCGTTGGCCTTTTTTCAAGCTCAAAAACGGTTTTTTCGCCATCAATTGGGCGCACACAGTGACATGTTCTCGCCTGGAGGCGGCTGACAGCGCCTTTCAGGCGCACCTGTCCTTAGCTTCCCGCCATGAGGACTGCTTTTTTCAGGTTGAAGGCCATGGCATTGAGCAGAAATTCCAACTCGACCTTGGGGATTCCCAGGTAGCGCGTCCTGAAGAATCCATATCCCCGTTTGAGCGTGCCGAAGGCACGTTCCACCTTTGCCCGGACACTGCTGATGAGGCGGTTTGCCGCTTTCTCGACGGCGCTAAGCGCCCGGTTGCGGGCGGCCTTGTGCATGATGCCGTCCGCAAGCCCTCGGGCCTGGAGCACATGCCGGTTCAACTGGCTGCTGTACCCCTTGTCCGCATAGATGCAGCCTCCTGGCAAAGGGTCGATTTCGTCTAGAAGGTCTATAAATTCCTGCGTGTCGGAGCGATTGGCCGGGGTGACGTGCCCGCCAAGGAGAAAACCGTCCCGGCTGTCCGTGGCCGCGTGGATCTTGTAGCCGTAATACGCTCGGTTCCCTTTGCGCAGCCAGGCCGCGTCGGCATCGTCGGAGTAGCTGACGGTCACTTCCGAGGCCTCGGCGTCATCCTCTTCCCGGTCTTCGGGAAGAATGTCGATCACTTTGGAAGGACGGCGCGAGGACGAAACAACACTGGCATCGACAATGGCTCCCTCACGGACCAGCAATCCACGTCGCTCCAGTTGATGGTTGAGTTTGTCCAGGAGGCGCTTGAGCACATTTTTCTCGAGCAGGCTTTGCCGAAACCGGCAAATGGTCGAGGAATCGGGGACTTCGTCGTGATCAAGGGAAAGGCCCACAAAACGGACAAAGGACAGGCGGTCGTACAAAGATTCTTCCGCAGCCACGTCACTGAGATTGTACCAGCGCTGCAGCAGGAGAATTTTAAACATGGGCAGGGGCGGGTACGCAGGATTGCCAACGGCGTTGACAACCCGTTGGAGCTTCTTGCGAAGTAATTTTTCAAGCGGCTTCCAGTCGATGAGACGATCAATCTCGTCCAAAAAACAATCCTTGTGCTTGCGACGGGCCACCACGTAGTCGGCGATACCAGGATTCTTGGAAGTGCGCTCGCTCATGCTCGCCTCCATCTTTTTGATGGAGATAATGTAGCATAACTACATAATTTTACAATATATTTACGGCAATTTTCCGTGCATCGGTCTC
>NZ_JSEH01000092.1 GCF_000801335.2 Desulfovibrio sp. TomC | reverse complement strand
GAGGTGGTCGCGGAAAATTGGACAGTCGGTTAAGCTATAGTCCTCAAGCGAGGAGGACGGTTTCGATGTCCAAGCGACGGAAGTTTTCTGCGGAGTTCAAGGCCAAGGTGGCGTTGGAGGCTCTAACCGGCGAGTTGACCTTGACTGAGTTGGCCAGCAAGTACGACGTGCATCCGACGATGATTGCCGGCTGGAAGCGCCAGGCCAAGGAAGGGATGGTGGCATCCTTTTCCGGGAAGGCGGCTTCCGTGAAAAAGGACTCCGAGGCCGAGATCCGCGAGTTGCACGCCAAGATCGGCCAACTCACCGTGGAGAAGGATTTTTTAGAACGAGCCTTCGCCAAACGATGAGTCGGCAGCGAAGGCAGGGGATGGTCGAAACGGATCATCCACGACTCAGTATTACCCGGCAGTGCCAGGTACTTGGGCTGGCCAGATCGACTTGGTACCATCGCCCTCAGGGCGAGAAGGCCGTGAATCTCGACCTGATGCGGCTCATTGACACGCAGTTCTTGGAAACGCCGTTCTATGGCTCACGGCAGATGCAGCGGCACTTGAAAAATCAGGGCGTCGTGGTGGGACGTACTCGCGTGCGGCGGTTGATGCGTAAAATGGGGTTGATGGCCATTTACCAAAAACCCAGGACCAGCGTTCCACATCCCGAGCACAGGATATATCCGTATCTCTTGCGTGGGCTGCGGATTGACTACCCGGATCAGGTGTGGTGCGCTGACATCACTTATGTGCCCATGAAACGTGGATTTTTGTATCTGGTGGCAATCATGGACTGGCACAGTCGAGCCGTGCTGTCCTGGCGACTGTCCAACACCATGGATGCTACTTTTTGCGTTGCCGCTCTGGAAGAGGCCATGAATCAATATGGAGTGCCTGGAATATTCAACACGGATCAAGGATCGCAGTTCACCGGTCTGGAGTTCACCCAGACGCTCAAGGAGGCCGGCGCATCCATCTCCATGGATGGCAAGGGCCGATGGATGGACAACGTCTTCATCGAACGCCTGTGGCGATCGGTGAAATGGGAATGCATCTACCTCCGAGAGTTGGAGACCGGCAGCCAAGCCCGGGAAGCGCTTGACGACTGGTTCAGATTTTACAATGAGCAACGGCCCCATACCGCTTTTGACGGACGGCGGCCCATGGAAGTATACCGGGATGGCCAAAGGGCACCCAAGGCGGCATGACCACCAACCGGACTATAGCTTAACTTCGCCGCCAACCTGTCCAAACAAACGAGACCAGCTCA
>NZ_JSEH01000091.1 GCF_000801335.2 Desulfovibrio sp. TomC | reverse complement strand
GATTGATGAAACTAGCCAAAACGTCCAAATAACATCCGACTACACCCTATTAATGCGCGTCATCGTGAATATGCTTATCAACGCGCTTGAAGCCACACCAGAGGGAGGAAGCATAACGTTCGGACTTCAAGAAGATGGAGATTTTGCAAAGTTCTGGGTGGCAAACAAATCCGTTATACCTGACCATATTCAATCCCAAATTTTCAAAAGATCATTCTCAACTAAAGGCGTCGACAGAGGCCTTGGCACTTATTCAATCAAGCTACTCACAGAAAACTATCTTGGCGGAAAAGTCGGATTCACTTCAGAGGAACCTGACGGAACCGTGTTCTGGGTTAAAATAAGAAAAAGCAATTAGTACTTTTAAATCCCGTTCACAAAAGTTGCTGTATTTTTTAAATCACAATTAGGGGGCAGAAATCTTGGTAGAACGTTTTTGCAATCACAGTGAACTGGAATTGTTTACCAGCGCATTCACTCACGCAGCCATCGGCATGGCCATTGTTGACTTGTCAGGCAAGTGGATAAGAGTCAACAAGTCTCTGTGTGGAATGGTAGGATATTCAGAAAGTGAAATGTCGGACCTTACATTTCAGGACATAACCCACCCTGACGACCTTGAAATTGATTTTGAAATCATTCAGCGCCTGCTTCGTAAAGAAATCCCTTCTTACCAACTCGAGAAAAGATATTTCAAAAAAACAGGCGATACACTGCACATTCTTTTAAGCGTTTCGTTAATTTGTGACACCGACGGCAATCCTCAATTCTTCATTTCTCAGATTCAAGACTTTACGAAAGTAAAGACCTACGAAGAAGAACTTTTGAAGCTTGCCTCCGAAGACTATTTGACAAGAATTGGAAATCGGAGGTTTTTTTATGAACAATCCGCAAGAGAAATTACGAGGGCTGCCCGTTCTGAAGAACCACTTACCCTTTTAATGCTTGACATTGATCACTTCAAGAACACAAATGACACCTATGGCCATGAGGTTGGCGATGTTGTTTTACAAAAAATTGCAAACATTTGCAAAGAATCTGTAAGATCCATTGACATCGTTGGACGAATAGGCGGGGAAGAATTTGCGATATTACTTCTAGATACCGATTACGAAGGAAGTCACATCGCTGCTGAAAGGCTTCGGAAAAATGTTGAAAACGCAGCAATAGAGTCACATAGCAATATACTTCGGACAACAGTCAGCATCGGGGCTGTCACATTCTGGGGAGATTCAAAAACTATTGATTTTCGTTTACATCACG
>NZ_JSEH01000088.1 GCF_000801335.2 Desulfovibrio sp. TomC | reverse complement strand
GTGGTTTTCCTGAGGACTTAAGCTGTTTTCTGCCTCCCTTTGCGGTTTTCGCCGCCAAAGGAGACACCTGTCCTCAGCAACCAGCCTTTAAAGCGGCTTTTTTCAGGTTGAAAGCCATGGCGTTGAGGAGAAACTCCAGCTCGACCTTGGCCCGCCCGAGGTATCTCGCTCGGAAAAAGCCATAGCCGCGCTTGAGAGTGCCGAAGGCTCGCTCCACCTTTGAACGGACGCTGCTGACTTGGCGGTTGGCGGATTTTTCCGATGGGGTCAGTTCCCGGTTGCGAGCGGCCTTGTACATGATGCCGTCGGCAAGGCCGCGAACCTGAAGCACGAAGCGGTTGAGCTGGCTGCTGTATCCCTTGTCCGCGAAAATGCTCTCGCCGGCTTTCGCATCTACTTCATCCAAAACGGCGACGAATTCCTCCGTGTCGGACCGATTTGCCGGCGTGGCATGGCCACCGAGGACAAAGCCGTCCCGGCTGTCCGTGGCGGCGTGGATTTTGTATCCATAGTACGCTCGATTGCCCTTGCGCAGCCAGGCCGCCTCGGCGTCGTCGGAATAGCTGATCGTCACATCCGCCGCGTCTTCGTTGGCTTCCTGGCGATCCTGCGGGAGGACCTCGATCACCTTGAGCGGACGGCGCGCGGACGACACCACGCTGGCGTCGACGATGGCTCCTTCTCGAACCAAGAGGCCGCGTCGCTGCAACTGATGGTTGAGCTTGTCCAACAAACGTTTTTGCACGTTGCGCTCAACGAGGCTCTGGCGAAAGCGACAATTTGTGGTGGCGTCGGGCACTTCATCGTGATCCAGGGAAAGGCCAACGAACCGGACAAAGGAGAAGCAGTCGTACAGAGCCTCTTCCACCGCCGCGTCGCTGAGGTTGTACCAGCGCTGCAGGAGCAGAATTTTGAACATGGGAAGCGGCGGATAAGCCGGATTGCCCACGGCGTTGACCACCCGTTTGAGCGCTTTGTGCAAAAGCTTTTCCAGCGGGTTCCAGTCGATGAGGCGATCAATCTCGTCGAGAAAGCACTCTTTGCGCTTGCGACGGGCAACAACATAGTCGGCAATGCCAGGCTTGGAAGAAGTGCGCTCGCTCATGATCGCCTCCATCAATTTCGATGGAGAAAACATACACTAACTATATACCATTACAAGGTTTTATTGAAAATTGCCGTGCAGCGGTCTCACACTAGAAATCACCGAGTTATTGCAAGAAGTCAAGGGTTGGACCGGCGTTATCCGCCACCCCAAGCACTTTGAGCGCGGCGACCTGATTCCCCGGCTTTCAG
>NZ_JSEH01000087.1 GCF_000801335.2 Desulfovibrio sp. TomC | reverse complement strand
TGGAGTTGCCCCCGCTAAATCGGACACCCCGCAGTTGCTGAAAAACGGATGAACTCTCTGGGCGAGAGCATCCGCAGTTCCTTGTGGGGGTGCATCTCGTTGTAGTCCTCGAACCAGGCGGCGAGCTGGCCCAGTACGGTCCGAGCATCCGGGCGATCGTTGACGTACACGTAATCTCGTTTGAAGGTCTTCACGAACGCCTCGGCCATGCCGTTGCTCTCAGGGCTTCTGACCGGGGTGAATCGGCTGACCAATCCCAGCCAGGACGCGAATTCCACGGTCTCCTTGGCCGCGAAGCAGGAGCCGTTGTCGGTCAGCCACTCCACCCGGTGCAGCGCCTGGCTCGTCCCGAAGCGTTTCTCCACGCATTCCAGCATCAGGTCGCGCACCATCGAGCCTGAGATGCCGCACGTCGAGGCTGCAAAACCCATGATCTCGCGGTCGCAGCAGTCCAGGGCAAAGACCACTCGCACCTTCTCGCCGTTCCAGCAGCCGATCTCGAAGGCGTCCGCGCTCCAGCGCAGGTTGCGCCGCAGGGTGATGACCTTGCCGTCATGCGACCGCTCTGGCCTGACGCCCGTGTGCTTGGCCAAGAGCAGGCCGTGGAGCCGCATGATCCGGTAGACGCGCTTGTGGTTCGCCCGGGCCTGTCCCCGTTCCACGAGACGTCGGTTCAGGAGGGCGCACACCCACCGGTAGCCGTATGTCAGCCGTCCATCGACGATCTCACGGATCAAAGGCAGCAGGACTTCGTCCTGGGCCTTGGAATAACGGGATGGACGCTTTCTTGGGCCAGTCGCCAGCCGTTCGGACAACTGCGAACGGGCCACGTCGAACGCCTCAGCCACCCGTTTCACAGGAAATCCTCCTCGAAGGGCAACGGCGTGCGCGATATCAGTTTTTTTTCGCGCGCGATCTTGATGCCTTCCTTGAGGATTTCCACCTCCATCGTCTTCTTGCCCAGAAGCCGTTCCAGCTCACGGACCCGCTTCTTGAGAGCACGAGCCTCCGATGCGCTGACCACCTGGTCGTCCGCCTGCACCGCCACCTTGCCGCCTTCGCTCATCAGTTTCCTCCAATGGGAGAGCTGATTTGGGGCGATGCCGTGCTTGCGGGCCACGTAGGAGACGCTCATCCCCGGACGGGACGACTCCTCGACGATCCGAAGCTTCTCCGCCAATGGCCAGCGCCGACGCTGGACCTCGTTCACCAACTCGACCGTGGCGAACTCGTTAGCACTATGTCTGGACATACCTCTAGCCCTACCTCTTCGGTTGGACAGGGTGTCCGGTCTAAACGGGGGCTACTCCA
>NZ_JSEH01000084.1 GCF_000801335.2 Desulfovibrio sp. TomC | reverse complement strand
GGGAGTGTCTCGAAAACTGTGTAAACGCCCTTGGTTGATGGTTTAGCAGAGATAGCCCTGAAGCCTGTCCTGGAAGAAGATCGAGAGCTGGGCCATGATCTCTGGCCAGTTTCTTGTCTTCATCGTCCACCGCTTCTCGGCTTCGGCAACCGCCAGATACAGCGCCTTGAACAGGGCGATCTCCGTCGGGAAAACGCTTTTCCCTTTCACGGTTTTCCTGACCCGGCTGTTGAGACTCTCAATAGGGTTGGTGGTGTAAATCAACCGCCGCACTGCTTCGGGATAATTGAAAAAAGTAGCCAATTCCGTCCAATGACGCTTCCAGGACAGCACGACCTGGGGATACTTCCGGCCCCAGATTTCCTCGAACTGGGCCAGCGCCATGAGGCCTGCCTCCTCAGTGGGTGCTGTGTAAATCGAGCGCAGGCAGGTGGCAACTTCCTTGCGGTCCTTCCAGGCCATCTGCGCCAGCGAATTCCGGACCTGGTGGACAAGGCAACGCTGGATCTCGGCCTGGGGATACACGGCCCTGATGGCTTCGGGGAAGCCGGTCAGCCCATCCACGGCGAAAATCAGCACATCGTTCACGCCCCGGTTTTTGAACTCATTGAGCACGCTGAGCCAATACTTGGCTGATTCACTCTGCCCAAGCCAAATGCCCAGACACTCCTTTTTTCCCTCCAGGTCGATGCCGACCATCAGGTACGCAGCCACGTTTTTGACCCGGCCATCCAACCGGAGCTTGAGGAACAGCGCGTCCATGAACACGATAGCGTAAATCGGCTCCAGTGGCCGATTCTGCCATTCCTTGGCCTTGTCGATGACGGCATCGGTGATGCGGCTGACCGTCTCGGGTGAGATGTCGTGGTTGTAGATTTCCTTGACGTGGTGCTGGATATCGCGGGTGCTCATCCCCTTGGCATACATGGAAAGGATGAGTTCCTCGAAGCCGCCAATGTCCTTCTGGCGCTTCTTAACGATGGCTGGCGCAAACTCAGATTTTCGGTCTCGGGGCACATCGATGACGATGGGGCCGACCTTCGAGGCAAGCTCTTTCTGGCTGTAGCCGTTGCGGCGGTTGCCAGGATCGCTGTCCGGCGTTCGGTAGCGGTCGTAGCCGAGGAAACCGGTCATCTCGGCCCCCATGGCCGTTTCGACCACGTCCTTGATCATAGAGCGGAGAACGGAATTGAGGTCGTCCAGGTTGGTGATCTCTCCCTCGAGCACCTTCCTGGCCAATTCATCGCGGTTGATCAGCACGAAAACCTCCCGGAGCTTTCGCCCCTTAGTGGAGGTTTACACAGATTTCGTTACAGGCCC
>NZ_JSEH01000073.1 GCF_000801335.2 Desulfovibrio sp. TomC | reverse complement strand
GGTCACGTCCGTCAATGTGGTGTAAATTCCGGGATGCTTGAGGTGGCAATCGGTCAGGCTGCCCTTGGTGGAATTTGGGCTGGCTGCGCCTCGTTGAGTTGGGTGTTGAGTTCGGCCATGGCCTCGACCTGCATGTAGCGGCTTTGCAGCTGCCACTCGTCGTTTTGCTCCAGCAAGATGGCCCCGATGAGCCGGACGATGGACTGTTCGTTGGGGAAGATGCCGACCACGTCCGCTCGCCGCTTCACCTCTTTGTTCAGCCTTTCCAGCGGATTGGTGCTGTGCAGCTTGACCCGATGCTGCGCCGGGAACGTCATGTAAGCCAGCACGTCGTGCTCGGTTTCATCCATGAAACTGGCGAGTTTTGGCCATTTTCCGCGAAGCTGATCGGCGACATGCCGCCAGGTTTGGCTGGCGCTGGCCGCGTCCGGCTGCAAAAAGGCCTGACGTAGAGCGGCGGAAACCATGGCGTGCTGTGATTTAGGGACGCGAGCCAAGGCGTTGCGCATCCAGTGGACCCGGCAACGCTGCCACGTGGCTCCGAACGTCTTGGCGATGGCGGCCTTGAGACCTTCATGAGCGTCGGAGACGACAAGTTTCACGCCGGTAAGTCCCCGACGAAGAAGGCCTTTGAGGAAAAAAGACCAGAACGGCTCGGCCTCGCTGGGGCCGATGTGCAGTCCCACGATTTCCCTGCGGCCTTCGGTGTTCGCCGCCACGGCGATTATGGCGGCGACGCTGACCACCCGCCCGCCTTCGCGCTGCTTGAGATAAGTCGCGTCCAGCCACAAATAGGGCCATTCTCCCGTCAGCGGCCTGGAAAGGAAGGCATGGACCCGTTCATCGATGTCCTTGCACAGCTTGGACACCTGGGACTTGGAGATGCCGGAAAGGCCCATGGCTTGGACAAGATCATCCACGCGCCGCGTCGATATGCCGCCGATCCAGGCCTCCTGGATGACGGCCACCAAGGCGCGCTCGCTGGTCTTGCGCGGCTCCAGGAAGGGCGGAAAGTAGCTGCCTTGACGCAGCTTGGGGATGCGCAGTTGCAGGGAGCCGACGCGAGTATCAAGGCTGCGGTCACGGTAGCCATTGCGGTAGCTGACTCGTTCGGCGCTTCGTTCGTGGCGGCTGGCTCCGATCAAGCCGTCCACATCGGCTTCCATGAGAAGCTGCAAGACGGCTTCCGCCAAGGAGCGAAGAAAATCGCCGCCATCGGCCTTTTGCATCAGCTCGATTAATGCCATGCTGTCCTCGGCCATCGTGGTCTCCTTTGGTTGCAGGTGCGGCTTCGCAACTTCACCTTACAGCCAATCGGCCCGATGGCCACCTCGCTCATCCCGTCCAGGCTGGAGGTACCCCCCGGCCTGGACGACTCCAGAATTTACACCACTTCCGTGGACTCTACCC
>NZ_JSEH01000062.1 GCF_000801335.2 Desulfovibrio sp. TomC | reverse complement strand
TCGAGTCGCTGGCTGACGGTCTGCCAGGGCGGTGTGCCAGATGCCGCCAAAAGTCTCAAGGCGGTCGTCTCTTCCTCCGACAATTCAAGGCGCTTAACAGCGTGTTGAAAAACTCCGCCATGTGACCGATAATCCAGCCATCGCGGTTCCGGAGGTGATCTGATGGGGCTTGGCCGTCAGGGTGATCAGCAGGGGACGATGTATCTGGCCTGGGATGAGATTCCTCGGTCTCGTGGGCACGCTTTTTACGATCGTCTCCAGCAGATTCTCCGGAAAGCCGGCTTCGATGGTTTCGCCGAGAAGCTGTGCAAGCCCTTCTATTCCGACAAGGGGCGTCCCTCCATTCCGCCTGGCCGATATTTTCGGATGCACCTCGTGGGGTATTTCGAGGGCATCGACAGCGAGCGCGGCATTGAGTGGCGCTGCGCCGATTCGCTTTCCCTCCGGGATTTTCTCCAGCTTTCGCCCAAGGAGTCTGTGCCGGATCATTCCTCGCTCAGCCGGACACGGTCCCGTCTGCCGCTGGCGACCCACCAAGAGGTTTTCACCTGGGTTCTCAAGGTGCTCAGCAAGGATGGCTTGATCCTTGGAGGCCGCATTGGCGTGGACGCTTCGACCATGGAGGCCAACGCGGCGCTCAAAACCATCGTGCGCCGGGACACGGGTGAGAGCTACCGCAAGATGCTCCTGCGCATGGCTAAGGAGAGCGGCATCGACTCTCCGACGGATGAGGATCTGGCTCGCATGGACCGCAAGCGCGTCGGCAAGACTCTTTCGAACAAGGACTGGCAGTCGCAGGTCGATCCCGAGGCGAAGATCGCCAAGATGAAGGATGGCCGAACGCATCTGGCGTACAAGCCGGAGCACGCGGTGGACCTGGACACCGGCGCGGTCGTGGCGGTCGAGGTGCATGAAGCGGACAAGGGGGACACTTCGACTCTGCAAAAGACGCTGAAAGCCGCTCAAGAAAGTTTGCGACGGGTCACTTCCTGGAGTTGCCCCCGCTAAACCGGACACCCGGCAGTTGCTGACAAGCGGATAAACTCCCTGGGTGAGAGCATCCGCAGCCCTTTGTGGGGGTGCACCTCGTTATAGTCCTCGAACCAGGCCGCCAATTGGCTGAGGACGGTCTTCGCGTCCGGGCGGTCATGGACATACACGTAATCGCGTTTGAAGGTCTTCACGGGGTCTGCTCACGAAACGGAAAAAATCGTACGCTAAGCCTGTCGCAGCGACCTGAATTTGTCCGCCCGGAAGTGTATCCTACGAATCCAAGTCTATACTCCTCCTTCGGGGGGCTGTGTCTAGCCGACGTACACTCACAATGACTAGATCAATTCAGTGTTGTGAGATACTTCAAGTATTTTCTTCCGATCAACTGATTGTATTTCTATTGATTTTGATTTCTTTGCCTGCAACAATTTGCGAAGATGGGCATTAAACGTTTAGTATGCCAATGTTGACCTCCCATGTGCTGCCAATTTATCGTAGATGTGCTTATTGGCGTACCTTTTTTTGTGCATATCGAGAATCTCGATCTGACAAGATCTAAATTCTACACGGCCCATGCATCTGGCAATGCGACCTGATTTAGTCATAGTTCTCTCCTGGTTGTTTTTTATCATATTTTATGATCCGTTAGTAGCCAATGTCAACTGATAACAGTTTATCCGATTAGAAGTGAGCGTAACCGCTCTCATTCAAGCTCATACTAGCCGATAGTGTCGCTGACAAAAAAAGGCGAAACAATGACAGCGTGCGCGAAGGCAGGACAGGTACGGTATGCCTACCGTACGTCCTGCCCTGCGGGGCTTTGCTTATTCGCCTGTGGCTCAACGCGCGTGGGTTCGATCCGCACGCAAGTGACCTC
>NZ_JSEH01000061.1 GCF_000801335.2 Desulfovibrio sp. TomC | reverse complement strand
GCCTCTTTGTTGTGCGGGGAGTCGGCCGAGCCTCTCGTTACGGAGCAACGTCTCCCAACGCTTGGGGGTTATAAACTACGGTCTGACCTGACGGCAGCAACGTCACGGACTGGTTCAGGCGATCTTTGATACTGGCGGCGATCTTCAGGTTATGCTCAGGCGGCAGTGTGCGCGGGGCATGGGGCAGAGTGCGCCAGACGCCTTCCGTCCAGGGTTGATGCGATGGGCCAAGTGGATTGGCCGGGGCTAGGCACCAGTTGGATCGACATTCGGGTCTAAAAATTACGCCGCAAGTGCCAAGTTGGGTAAGCATCCAGTCCAGGGCAATATTGGAGAGGTCGCTTTCGTTATTCGACGTATTATAGCCGCCGCCGACGTCAGCATGGGCACCGGCAAAAAGCATCTGCGTGATGCGACTGTCATCTTTCCACAGGGTCGGGGTGAAATCTACGCGCTCCTCATCCACTGACACGGCGTGAAAGCCATGTTTGACCTGGGAGCTCAAGACACAGTCATCGAATTCGAAAAGGTTGTAGCGTGTGTCGCGTTGCAGATTATAAACAGGAATGCCGAGGGCTCCAACGGTATCCCACACCCCGACAGCTTCGATGGGGACCGATCCCCCCCCTGTTGTTTTGTCGTGGATCAGGTGAGAAAATATCCGTGGAAACCAGTCGAAGATCCTATCCATGCCATGGCCCTTGGCCTGTCTGCGGTAGCGGTTCCAAGCATTTACGGCGGCTATATAGGCTTCCATTTGGTTGGACATGGTGACCTCGGACGCATCAAGGAGGCCACAGGCGGCAATGAATCCGGCAAGTGCCCGTACAGTATAGGCGCCACGACTGAAACCAACCAGGATAATTTTGTCGCCGGGGGTGTAGTTTCTGGACAGGAAGGTAAAGCCACGGATAATTCTGGTTATAAGTCCGGAGCCAAAGACACCGCCAAGCGCTTTGACGAGCGGATTGTTGGAGTCGCCAACACCATGGAGATATTTGGCAACGGTCTTGGTTGCGTCATCCACCCGTTCCTGTTCGTTTTGCAGAATCAAAGAGTCTGGGGAATCATTGCCCGGCAGACAACAAAACAGTTTGAAAACATTGGTTGCATCAGGAAGGTTGTCGCCATCGGTGTCGCCTGTTGGTCCATTCCACGTTCCGTCGGCGCAAAAAAGGATTCTCTTCATGATTTCTCCTTTGGTGACAGATTGGGGATCGTAAACCTGTTTCTAGATATTGGTATTTTGCTTTTCGCCACGAAGTCAAGGCAATGCGTATTTATTGTTCTCTGAAATGATTTCACATGGTTAGGTCGTGTAGCGTTCAATCATAATGGAATCTTACACAATTCCGGGCCAAACGGTTCATTCTCCACGAGATGGTCACGCGCATGATCTGATTTCTCAGCCCCCGAAGTTTGGAAGTATACACCACATGGTCGTTCGCTTGCGCAGCCGTTTAACCTCCTTCGGTTACAAACTTCCTCAATCGGAATATAAGATTTGGGTGCGGCATCGTGCTTTCTGGCCACAAAAACAACGCTCACGCCCGGCAAGAGTGACTCCTCGACGATGCGCAGTTTCTCAGCCAAGGGCCAATGTCGCCGCTCGACCATGTTCGCGACCTCGATCACGGCGAATGCGTGAGCACTCTGCCTGGACATACCTCCAGCCGGCCACGTCGGCTGGAGGAGGTGGCCAGTCGATACGGGGGCTACTCCAGCTGGCGGATGTGTCCGGTTGAAATGGGCAACTCTGGCACTTGAGGTCCACCCGTAGGCTTAGCCCACCTCTAATATTTGCACACCGGCCGTGAAGTCTGCTTATTCCACTGTTGACGCCGCTGGCAAAGACGGCCAAAAACCTGTGGCGGTCGTGAACCCTAACACGTCGCGGC
>NZ_JSEH01000059.1 GCF_000801335.2 Desulfovibrio sp. TomC | reverse complement strand
CCATTCAGGGGAGACTTCAATTTGCACAATCCGGAAAATTTTGTGAAGTGGCGCTGGGGCCGGGACGAACGGAAGCTCCTGCCCCCGGAATCGGACCTGCTCCGCAACAAGAGGGGACCACTCGCCTGGGATTCTCGCTGTTGCTGAAATTTTTCCAGCTGGAGGGGCGTGTTCCAGCGGCTGCCCATAAGATACCAAGCACGCCATCGCCTCCCTTGCCAAACAGAACCAAGCCGCTGCAGCAGACTGGCGCCAGTATCCCTGGAAGGGGGGCGTCTTCGAAAAGGAAACACTAACATCTAGGCTTGACAGCTTTCAGCCATAACAGCGTACATTTTTTTTTCCATTTTCTGAGGCGACCCAAGTTGAAGCCCGCCAAAAAAACAATGTCTTCTTGGCGGGCTAAATTAGTGACCTGTTAGCCAACATCTATGGCTTTATGGGCCCGTAATTGAGGCGATCCCCAGCACGGATCCCCACCCCCCTGCCGCACAACTGGCTTGATCTGTATTAATTGCAACCGTCTTTGCAGCCGACTGCGCAGTCAATGCAATGGCCAAGTAAGGATTAAGATATGCCGTAGGGATGACCATGTAACAAACATTGCCTGAGACCGCATCCTTGGCCTGTATCCATATCGTTCCGGAGTCAGATGCAATATTGTCAATAGTTGCATTGAAGTTGGTTGCATACGCACTATGCAAACTGCCAACAAGCACAAGTGCAGTTGCCACTGCAACGGTAATCATTGCCTTGCATTTCATAGATGCCCTCGATGAACGTTACAGGTTTGCTGAGCATTGATTTGTTAAACCCGTCATTCGCCCAAGCGCCAAACGCTAAATTTATTTTAACCTCCTTCAGTTCTGTCCGGATAAGTGAGGAGAGATCGCCTACTAGAATTGCTTGGTTTTAACCGTTCCCGTCGCGGGTCGACGAGGTCGAGAATTTCGCATTGCTGAAACAGATTCCGTTGCGCCAGCCGGGCCAGATAGTGCAGGCTGATACCGATCTTTGATATGAACTTCTGGTAGGCCAGCAGCAGGTACGCAATCAATGCGACGTAGACCTTAGAAAGAACGACGTTTTTCGAGTTGCCAAGAAACGACTTGATCTTGAGGTTCTGCTTGATGAATCGAAAGAAGATTTCGATCTGCCAACGCTCCTTGTAGATGTCGGCAATGGTACGGGCCGGAAGCGTCATGTGGTTGGTGAGGAAATCGAAGCACTTCCCGGTTTCCTGATCCCGATAGCCGACGCGGCGCAAGGTCATAGTTTTTTCGCCATCGGCGACCTGGATGATGTGATCGGGGGTGACACCCGTTGCCCGGTCCGTGCGGTTGCGCTCAATGACCCGAAAACGGGCATTGCTCTTGAGTCGCGTGACCAGGAAGACGTCGGACTTACAGAGCTGCCGAAACCACATGTAGTCGTTATAGCCCCGGTCAAAGACCACGATTGATCCCTTAGGCAGTTTGAGCAGCTTGGCGATGTTGACCTCATGGCACTTGGCTTCGGTGACGGTGACCACAGCTGGGAGATAGCCGTCATGGTCTATGACCGTGTGCACCTTGATGCCGCCCTTTGCTGTTCGGAACTTGGCCCAGGGAAACAGGGTCAAGCACAGGTCGATGACCGATGCGTCAAGGCTTAAAAGCTTGTTTTTAAAAGAAAATTTATGTTTTGGCGCTTGCGAAAGACACCTCGTGTAGAGTTCGCCGAACAGGGCTTCGAACATGGCGCAAGGGCGGGTGTTATTGGCGTCGGCAAAGGTCGACCGGGGCACAGGCTTCACGCCGAGATGGTAGAGCCGGTTGGAAGCGGCATTCATTCCCATGACCCCATCCCGCAGGCTTTTACATCCGGCCAACTGGGCGTGCAGCAAGTGGACGAAATGACTCCACTGAGAAAAAGTCCGAGGTGCGCGTTTTGGCTTATGTTGCCTAGATAACTTGGAAAATATTGATTTCGGCACCAGGGATAGCAATTGGGCGAAGACGGCGATAGCGCTTTGCACGTGCGGAATCCTCTTGTCGGTTTGCAGGTGAGTCTCGCAACTCTACCATACAGCAACAAGAGCGATTCCGCATAGTTACAAATGGATAGAAAAGTCTCTATTGCCTTCAAAGCAGGCCCCATGGCGCGCACTTGGGCCAATCGGTGGCGTTGTGCACGGATTTTTGAACTTGATCTCATGGATGCCGGTGTCGTTTTTTCAAAACTGATCGCCTAGGTGGAAATACATCAGGAGCCTACACCAGTTGTCGCTTCCAGGTGTCAAGCCTATTCTTAACCGGACAGTAATGAACCCCCTTCTTTAAAAAAAATTGTTGTAAGTTTATTTATTACATATGGCAATATTCCTTGGCTGTCTTTCATGAGCCATAAATACCTAACCATAAAATTAGCTCCTGCCAATAACATTTTCTAGAAAATTTTAGAATAAAAGTCAACATACCGCATTCATTCGCAAACTCCCATACCCCGGAAACGCCCAGGCGAAATTTTAAGCGCGTCATTTTT
>NZ_JSEH01000058.1 GCF_000801335.2 Desulfovibrio sp. TomC | reverse complement strand
TCGCCTCAGAAAATGGAAGAAATAGTAACCATCATTTCCCCCATATTATTTGGTGTCTTGACAGGATTCGAGCGAAAGTGGACGGGTGGGCGCTTCTCCCTTTCTCTGCATCGACACCTCCCGAGCGGCAGATTCATACCGCCAAGTTGGTGTCCAAGAAAACCCTAGGGCCTGTTCACAATAGTCGAATTATTGTAGCCAGATGAAGGCAAAGACGAGATGCAACATTGCCATGAATCGCCGCGCGAGTTTTTCGTAGCGCGTCGCCAGTCGCCGGAACTGCTTGATACGATTGAAAAATCGTTCAACGAGGTTGCGGTCTTTGTAAACATGGTGATCGTATTCTCGCCCAATGATACGGTTTTTCCGGCTGGGGATGGCTGCCTCTGCGTTTCGAGCCATAATGCTTATGACAAACGCGTCGGAGTCGTATCCTTTGTCAGCCACAATCGCCAAGGCATCAAATCCATCGATCAAGGCTTGGGCTTGCGTTATGTCTGCAGCTTCGCCCCCGGTCAAAAGCAAACGAACGGGATTTCCCAATCCATCCACCGCAGTATGAATTTTTGTCGTCAGTCTGCCACGCGAACGTCCGATGTCTTGCGGCCCTTCTTTTTTTTGGGCACCTGCCGCATGCTGGTGGGCACGGACAATGGTGCTGTCAATGAAGAGCATTTCTAAATCTGGATCACCAGAGACAGCTTCGGCTAATCGAGCCCAGGTCCCTTTCTCGCACCATCGGGCAAATCGTACATATACGCTGTGCCAGTTTCCGAACTCCTTTGGCAGATCACGCCAGGGAGAACCAGTTCGCGCTATCCAAAGCACGGCCTCAAGAAATCGTCGGTTATTCTTATCTGTTACGCCACGATCTCGTTGCTTCCCCGCACAGAATGGCTCCAATCGAGCCCATTGGTCATCACGTAATAACAACCGTTCCATGCCTCTGCCTCCCCTGGGAGACAAAATTGAACGATCTTAGGCGATTAGTAAACTCCAATTGAGAACAGACCCTAGGCCAATCCACAAATTCTTGCTGCAGCGCTGGTACAACCAAAGGGAAAATACGTCGAAAAAGGAAGGGACTCATAAAATTAGGGGTTGACAGCTTTCAGCCATAACAGCGTACTCTGCGATCCGTTTTTTTAAGACGACCCCCGTTAGGCAGGGTGATTGAGACTGTTGACAGGGCAGACATGTTGTGAAATAAATTTCGTTTTAGAAAATCGTTTATGGTCTCAAAATCCATTCAATACACGAGAGATACCTCATGAAAGTAGTGATACTAGCCGGCGGCCTTGGAACAAGGATTAGCGAGGAGACACAGATAAAACCGAAGCCCATGGTGGAAATTGGCGGCAAGCCAATTTTGTGGCACATCATGAAGATATATTCTACCCATGGATTTGACGAATTTATTATCTGTCTAGGGTACAAAGGCTACATTGTCAAAGAATATTTTTCAAAGTATCATCTGCATATGTCGGACGTGACCTTTGATATGGACAATAATTCTATTGCGTACCATAAAAATTCCGCTGAGAAGTGGAAAGTGACATTGGTTGATACTGGCGACGCTTCCATGACTGGCGGCCGTATTAAGCGTATCCGGCCGTATCTGGGTGATGACGACCTTTTTTGCATGACCTACGGCGACGGACTGGCCGATCTGGATATCTCCTCCGAGATCCAGGCGCATAAACAAAGCGGTGCTCTGGCGACCCTTGTTGCCGTGCAACCCCCCGGCCGCTATGGAGCCCTGGCCCTGGACGGGGATCACGTGCTGCGGTTTGCCGAAAAGCCCAAGGGCGACGGCGGATGGATATGTGGCGGGTTTTACGTGCTTTCACCGAAGGTGCTCGACTACATTGAGGGCGACGCCACCATATGGGAGCGTGAACCTCTGGAGCGGCTGGCCCGTGAAGGGCAGCTTCATGCCTACCGGCATACCGGTTTCTGGAAAGCCATGGACACCTTGCCGGACAAGCAATATCTTGAAAACCTGTGGGATGGGGGATCGCCCCCATGGAAAATCTGGTAGCCGGCACTGGTTGTATGGCAGAGCCGTCCGACAACATCCAACCGTAAGAGGACCTGTTCGGTTATTTTATGGAAACTGCAGTTGCCTATGCCGGCAAACGAGTTCTGGTCACGGGACATAGTGGATTTAAGGGGACGTGGCTCTCGCTGTGGCTGACACGGCTCGGGGCCCAGGTGTTTGGCCTGTCGCTCGATCCTCCGAGCAATCCGGCCATGGCCGAGCTGGTCGGGCTCGATGCCCTTGTGCCCGGAGCGCGTCTGGACATCCGTGATGCTGCGGAACTCGCTCGCCAAGTGGCTGCCTGCAGCCCGCAGGTGGTGTTCCATCTCGCGGCCCAGCCCCTGGTCCGGCCTTCCTACGCGGATCCCTTGGGCACTTTTTCCACCAACACGATGGGCGTGGCCAATCTGCTCAATGCCTGCCGCAACGTGCCGTCGATCCAGGCCGTGGTGATCGTAACCAGCGATAAATGCTACCAGAACAACGAGTGGTGCTGGGGGTATCGCGAGACCGACCCCATGGGCGGGCACGATCCCTACAGCGCGAGCAAGGGGTGCGCCGAACTGGTGACCCAGTCTTTTGCC
>NZ_JSEH01000057.1 GCF_000801335.2 Desulfovibrio sp. TomC | reverse complement strand
ACAGTTCGGGTACTTGACGTAGCCGCCCCCCTGCGGGGGAAAATGGCCTTCGGCCAAGCCAGGTCGCTGCGCTCCCAAAAAACACGCCCCCCGGCGAACAGCCGAAAGGCAAGCCTTCAAGGGCACGGTGCGTGCGGTGGTGCGGTCGAACGCGGAAGCTCGGACAGCCGACAGCCACAGACCCGGCAAAACGGCCGAATGTTCAATCCTATCGCCAAAAACGGCATTCCCCCATGATAGCCTTGAAAAATCCAACCTGGGCCGTTCTAGGGGGCTGCACAGCTATGCCCATTTTTCGCTTGCTCATGCGACGAATACACCCCACATTCACCGCATGGAGTGCGGTGAATGAGAAAATACATTTATGATCAGGCTGATTGGCCCCAGTTTCGATGGGACGCCGCTGCCCTGAGCAGGCAACTGGCAGAAGTGCGGCACAGACAGGGCTGGCTCTTGGGGCGCATGGAAGGGGTCACGTCACCGAACGGAAATTTATGCACGCTAAGGGTGGGCGGGGGCAGGATACAGCGTTACAGCGTCTGCGCGGACACTCCGCTGTTCTTGGCCACATCATGAGGTGACATACCGTTTGGGGCGAGTCAGAAAGCGGAAGAAATCGCAACCATGATTTACCCATTATTGTTGGTGCCTTGCCAAGATTCGAGCGACAGTGGACGGATGTACGCGAAACAACCTGGCGGCGTCAGATCCCGTCTTCTGGCCTGACGTCACCATTGCGACGATTTCCTCTTGCTGCTGCACAGTCAGCTTGGGCCGCCGGCCACCTACCCGACCTTCCTTTCGCGCAACCGCAAGGCCATTTCTCGTACGCTCACGCAGCATGGCGCGTTCAAATTCAGCGAATGATCCCACGATCTGCATCATCATGCGCCCAGCCGGGGCAGAAGTGTCTATCGCTTCGGTCAGGCTTTGGAAGTCAGCGCCTACCGCCTCAATTTTTTCGAGCGTCAGGAGAAGGTCTTTCAGTGAGCGTGAGAGACGATCTAGTTTCCAGACAACGAACACATCCCCCTTGCGCAGATGCTCCAGCAGGCGATGCAGTTCTGGCCGGTTCCATCGACCGCCGGAGGCCTTTTCCTGAAAAATCCGCTCACAGCCGGATTCTTTAAGGGCGGCAATTTGTGCCTGGGTGTCTTGTTTCTGTGTGGAAACGCGTGCGTAGCCGATACGCATAGTTGCAAAATCCTATTGCCATTTATTCTTATTTTGCAATATATTGTTGCAATGCGCAAGTCCATGTTTTTCGTGATGGGCATTGTGGTTACGCAAACGAATGTTTGTGAGGGCTTCTATGCCGCGACGCGAGCTCCTGTCTCCCATTCAACGGGCCGCAATATTGGCTCTTCCCGAGGACGAGGGGGAACTCATCCGTCGTTATCCATTCACAACTCGTGACATGGCTCTTGTTCAGCAGAGGCTTGGTGATTCCAACCGATTCGGTTTCGCAGTCCATCTTTGCCACCTCCGTTTTCCAGGGCAGATACTCGGGGCTGGGGAAAGTCCAGACCCTCGACTGACGCGACTTGTTGCTCGCCAGCTTGGTCTTGATTCGGAGGTGTGGTCCGAATACGCCCAACGGGATCAAACACGGCGAGAGCACCTACAGCTCATCATCGACGCCTATGGCTATCGGCAATTCTCTGCGGCGTCCTATCGCGAGTTGGCACTCTGGCTTTTCCCACTGGCCATACAGAGCGACCAGGGCATGGTGTTGGCCCAAACCGTCCTAGAAGAACTCCGGATCCACAAAATTATCGTTCCCTCAATTTCGGTGGTCGAGCGTTTGTGCGCCGAGGCGGCCTCCCGCGCCCTGCGCCAGATCCACCAGGCGCTGACAGATCCCCTTTCTCAGGCCCAACAGAAGAAGTTGGACACCCTGTTCCAGTTGAAAGAATCCACCACCATCAACGTCTTGGTTTGGCTGCGCCAGCCCGTGACCGCCACGGGTCCACGCCACTTGATGGATTTGATAGAGCGGCTACGCCGCATCCGGGACCTTGGCCTGCCGCCGGAGTTGGCCAACGCGGTCCACCAGAACCGCCTGCTGAAGTTGGCCCGAACAGCAGAACAGTCCACCAGCCAACATCTGCGGCGTTTCGATGATGATCAACGCCACGCCCTTTTGGTGGCCCTGCTTCTGGAAACCCGCGCCACCCTAACGGACGAATGCCTCGACATGCACGACCGCATCATGGGGGCGCTCTTCGCGCGGGCAAAACGCCGCCACCTGGAGGCCTTCGCGGATTCAGCCCAAACCATCAACGAGAAGGGCCGGCTGTTCACCAAGGTCGGGCACGCATTGGTGGAAGCCCGAAAGAACGGCGTGGACCCCTTTACCGCCATCGAAACGGTCATGCCTTGGGAAGCCTTCGAGGCCAGCGTGACGGAGGCTGCAAGCATTGCCAAGCCCGGCGCGGATGACTCCCTCGGCCTGATCGGAACCTCGTATTCGCAGATCCGGCGTTATGCCCCGGCTCTCTTGGAGACCTTCGAGTTCAAAGCTGCACCCGTAGCGGAAGATCTGCTGGAAGCAATTTACCTCCTCCTAAGACTGAACGCCACAGGAACCCGCGAAATCCCGGAAGGCGCGCCGTCTCGCTTTATCCGGAAACGGTGGGCGTCTCTGGTGCACGGAGAGGGTGGCATCGAACGTCGGTTTTACGAACTGTGCGTCCTCTCGGAGATGAAGAATTCCCTCCGATCCGGGGATCTCTGGGTTTCCGGGAACCGCCAGTTCAAGGACTTCGAGGAATACTTGCTTTCTCCACACGCATTCAATGAGCTAAAGGCGGGGGGGGCTTCCATTGCC
>NZ_JSEH01000056.1 GCF_000801335.2 Desulfovibrio sp. TomC | reverse complement strand
GTTTTAACACAGATAATGTATACATCGTGTCGTGATCCCCAGTTGGGTTTACCTCCTTAACGTGTCCTGCTTGCGGACCTATTGATCTTCATGATATTATCAACTAAATTTTCCCAATTAGCCCATGGACGTTTTGCATTAACCCCTTCGCGTTTCAAAACTACAAAGAAATATGGCAAATGTTCAATTAATTTAGAAACGAATCTTTGGTCAAAACACGACAGCTTGCTCCACACCTTCATGTCTAAAGAATTTGGCATAGCAAAGCGTATCTCAAGTTTATCGCCAAAATCATCAACGCTTTCGCCAAACCAGTTGTCAAAAAAATCACTAGCGGACGACTTTGGAAATTCTAGTTTAAAATGGTGACCAAACCCTGCGGAATCTATCTCAGCGCACGATATACGAAATTCGAATTTGGGAGAACGCTTTTCTTCAAAGGATACATTATCAAGTTCAATCCACAAGTGCTCATAGTCGTGATTGATTTGCACATTTTTTAAGGTTATGCGATCAAATCTAAGGTCTCGTGAGTAGTTTTTTAATGAATTTAATAAGAAGTCGAATCCCTTGCTTAGCGACACTAAGCCCGGGTGATTGTCGTCAAGGAAACAAGATTTTTGCAATGTCAATGCAGCAATACGACTAAGTGCATGCAAAAAATCGATGTCGCTGGTTGAAAATTCAGCTAAAATATCATTATAAAATAATTGCAAAATTGGATCTCTTAATAAAAATATTGTGATTTTATCAAGGTTGCCAGCAGCTATCGGCCAACGGAAGAGTGGCGATTGGCCTGATGAATCACGTTTGAAAACAAAAGCAACGCCATTGTGCAGGATTATCGTTTCAAATTCAAGACGGTCAAGCTCTCTGTTCGCCCCAAAAAAAGAGGTGATCTTCCACCTGATAAGAATTAGATTTTTGTTGTCATCAAATGACGTTTCCATATCAATAGTATCAAAGTCGCAATAATATCTATCAGCACAGAAAACCCTCGACCATCTTTCTTGTAGTTTTTTGAATTTTTTTTCTGCGCTTTTATAAGTTTCAGATAGGAATAATATTTGATTTTGTTGAGCGTTAATGATATGAAAAAAGGGCGCAATACCTTTTATTTTTGCCTGAATTTGATCAAACAACATCCCTTTAAAAGAAGAAATGCCGTGCATTAGCTTTTTATTCTCTCCCACAAGACGCTTAATAACCGAGTTGCTCTGATCTGCAAGTGTTAGTTGCATATTATAAGACTGTGAGAGCAAGTATGAATCTTTCTTGTGTATTTTCTGCTCGTTACGAAGTAAAACAATCTCTTTATTTAGAGAGGCGTTTTCCTCAATAGCGCTTTCCAGCCGTTGTTTTGCAGTGTCAACATTTGATTTTAGCTCGAAATAGCTATCAACAGCCAGTATAATTTCTTGAATCAAATCAGAAGATTGCCTGTCGTCGCGGTGTGGTTTTCGTCGCGTCATTTTAAAGCTATTCTTTTGAAAAATTTCTAGGCTTTTTGTTTTCTCCGCAAACAATTTATGGCCCAAGAATGACGCTAGAGGATCTTTGTCTTGTTTCGGGAATTGATACTTAGAAATATTGTCTTGAAGATGTATGCCGAATTTCATTCTGCAGGCGTCTAACAATGCAGAAGGGTTTTCCAAACTTTCTACGAGATCTACTGTTAGACATCTGTCTTTATGAGCAGTGCAAAACCGGCGTATTGTTTCATTGGCAACTAATAATTCTTCGACGAGACTTTCTATATTATTACATGTTTTGTTTGCAGAGTGTATAAAAAATAGCAGGTCTCGCGGTGAAGTTTCGATCAAAACAAAATAAATATTTTCTTGGTATCTTTCCCAAAAATCTAAAAAGAATAAACTCTCCGAAGAACACCATCCCCACACACTAGACTTAGTATTTTCAAGAAATATCTCACTTGCAAGCCGTCGCCAAGATGCATCTGGGTTAAATTGTTTTGTCAAATCAATCTTATCTTCTGTCTTGTTATAGAGGCACTGCGCATGCCATCCTTCCATGCTTAAAAAGGGAGGTGTTTTCATTGAATTGTCGAGTGCCACGCCAGAGTGTGCAAATATATCCATTATATTTTTCAAAAGTGGCGTATTGGCCCCAGAAACACACAATATTTTGCTATTCATTTGGACCTTTCAAATTTACTTAGATAACCGCGTTCATGTAGTGATCTAAGATTTCTTAGACAGTTCTGGCTGCAAAGTCATGCTCACTTCAGCAAGCTTCGCCTGCTGAATCTCCCTGGCTTGAGCCGGTGACCTGTAGTCCAGCCGACCTGATGCCCATCACCGCGCTCTTGCTGAGCTCCAACTCCCTGATGATGTTTCGTTAGGAACTGCCCTCTCTCACAAGGCGGAGCACCTTGGGGGTAGGCAATCGGCTTTGGGTCGATGGCCGGGGCTACGTCCAAAGGTATTGCCCCGCGCCATGGCTGCGGCGATCCCGGACCCCACTCATTCTCGGAGCAAATCCCACTCGAACTCGGCCAGTGCGCCCATCATGGGTGTGATCAACTTGCCCTGTGGCGGCTCAGGTCGAACTGGGGCCCGGTCGCGCGATCAGGGAGACACTCTAGGTTCGAAGATCATGTGGGGGGCTGGACCAAATTTGTGGTGCTGCGTCCCAGCGGGTCAACTCAGTCACCAGAATGGCGTCGATGCGCCGGTCTTGGGCCAGGGCCATGACTTTCTTTCGTTCCGGTCGCTACTCCTCAATCCCTACCGAAATTTTTCTGCGGATTTCCACCACTGTGAAGCCCGCTCGGACCGCACAGGCCAGGAGGTCCTGCTCTGTCGAGAGCAGGACTGTTCGGCCGTTGAAACCCGGCAGTAGATGGCCACTTTCTCTCTCCTAATTAAATCTCTCGGATTTTGCGGCCCGGGA
>NZ_JSEH01000055.1 GCF_000801335.2 Desulfovibrio sp. TomC | reverse complement strand
AAATCAAATGGAATGCTGTTCGCTTCGGAAATTTCCATTAAACGCTGGCGAAGAAGTCACCATTTTCCTGAATGGCCCTGGAGTCGACCTCTATCAAGGAGATTCAGAACAATTTCCCATTTCTGGAGAAACAAAACTATTCTCACTGAGCGACGGACTACTAGCCGCTTGAGGTAAGTGCATGATCATCCACGGTGTGGATGAAAGTGAATACGTCAAGTTGTCAAATATGAAGACTCTTTACGAACAGGTCAAGCTCGCTGATAAAATCATTAGCTACTAAAAAGTTTAGAGCCCAGATCGTCAACAAAGATGGCCTGGGCTTAATTCACCCAAAACGCAGGAACCTGCACTTTTGACCAACTGGATATGGGATGGACCAGGAGAACCCTGGGGATCAAAGAGAGGAAGAGATTTAGTTGGGGTGGTGGACCGCCCCACCCGGCGGTTCACCAGTTTTTAACGGTGTGGTAAGCTGTACCAGGATTCGGTCCCAGCGAGGCCGGTGCTGCCGTCCGAATGGGTCAGCTGGACCTGGACCGAGTCAGAGAGTATCCCCTCGGCCTCTGCCTGGGAAGTTTACATGCTGTTGCAGTTGATTTTACAAAATAAAAGCTACAATACCTAAGCTCCATTGATGATTTTACGACTAGATATCAACTTAAATCTAAGTAAACCTACAAGCACAAATACATCGTGTAACACACAGCGAATAGACAAACAGAGGCTTCCAATGCGAAAAATAAAAAATCGTGTAATTATCTTAATGTTAGCATCTCTAGTCCCCATACTAGCCATTTTAGCACTGCTGAATTACAAGGTGAGGTCTCAAAACTATACTATTGCCGAAAAGAACATATCTCACGCTATACACGAAATAAAATTTTTTCAACTGAGTCTTATAACAAAAACCAGAGAAATATTATCATTACTCTCACAAGAAGACGAAGTACAGCAAGTTGACGCCGCATCAATGTCTAGATTGTTTTCAAGCATCTTACTAAGCAATGGCGAAATCTATAGCAATCTATTCTTTTGCGATTCAAATGGAAATGTCATTGCGTCTGGAAAGCAAATACAAGAAGCAACAAATTCTAGCACCAGAAAATACTTTACAGATGCAATTAAAACAGGCAAATTTTCGACCGGTGAATATATAGTAGGCAGGATTACAAATAACCCAGTATTTCATTTTTCCTACCCTGTTAAAAACCATTCAAACAAAACTCTCGGAGTGCTCGTAATTTCCATAAATCTAAACAAATTAGACGCAATATTTTCGAAAACTTATCTACCAGAAGGTTCTTTCATAAGAATATTTGACCACAATGGCATAAGTTTACTTAGAATTCCGCCCGATCCAAAACATTACCAAATAGGCTCCAAACTTCGAGAAGACTTTTGGAAAAAAATCT
The DNA here is from genome assembly GCF_000801335.2 of Desulfovibrio sp. TomC. NCBI lineage: Bacteria > Pseudomonadati > Thermodesulfobacteriota > Desulfovibrionia > Desulfovibrionales > Desulfovibrionaceae > Desulfovibrio > Desulfovibrio sp. TomC. Next base: position 2,055 of record NZ_JSEH01000055.1, on the reverse strand, counting down.
CAAGTTCAGATTCAGAAAACAGTTTCATTGACCTTGGATCAGACAACATTGAAAAATTCTACAGCTCCATAAGTATAACAACAAATGAATCCAACACCCCATTCATGTACTTCCTGTTTGGCATACCGACGTCTTCAATTTATACAGAAGCTAATAAATATTTACATTTAAGCCTTGGCACTACCCTCACTGCAACATTACTAACTGTATTGATATTCAGACACTACTCTCAAAAGACGATAACAAGGCGCATAGAAATCCTACACGACTTAACACAAAACAATGATATTGCTAACAAAAATTACAATGGAGACATATACCAGGATGAATTAACTCAGCTAATGCTTTCTTTCCACGACATGATCAAGAGGATATCTAAATCATCTTCACAGTTAATAAAAGCGAAAGAAGATGCAGAAGCAGCCAACCTAGCTAAATCTAGATTCCTCGCAACCATGAGCCATGAGATTAGAACTCCTTTCAATGGAATAATGAGCATGCTTCAACTATGCGAAGGCACCAATCTCACAACGGAACAGAAATTATACACCTCCTTAGCTCTTGAATCTACAAAAAAATTGCTCGCTCTAGTAAATGAGATTTTAGACTTGGCAAGACTGGAACAAGGAAAAGAAATATCTTGTATCACGGAATTTTCTTTAGCTCGTATGCTAGACGACATGGAAATTCTCTTTAAATCTATTTTAAAAGATAAAAAAATAAAATATGAATCACATATTGTTAACGATCTACCTCTTTTGATTGGCGACGAACTAAAAGTACGTCAAATACTTTTTAATTTGATAGGAAACGCCTTAAAAGCGACATCTGATGGCTCTGTTGTGGTTTCAGCCTCACCAATTCAAACATGTCCCGAATTTAAAAAAATCACCATAATGTTCACCATAACTGACACTGGTCTTGGCATCCCACAAGAGCAAATCAAACGACTTTTCAAGCCGTTTACACAGATTAAAGGAACTTATACGCAAAGCAAATCTGGAACTGGACTCGGACTGTCCATTGTCACAAGACTTGTCAAAACAATGGAAGGAACATTATGTATTTCAAGCGAGGAAAACGTAGGAACAACCGTCGACCTAACGCTGCCATTTTATTACTCAGAACAGCGCGACACTCTACTCCCTCAAAAAAAATGAACTAATTGATCTACAAACTTTTAAACCTACAGACTCAATCAAAATACTTTTAGCAGAAGACGAAAAAGTTAATCAAATAGCACTGCAACATTTAGCAAAAAAAATTGGGTTATTCATAGATGTTGCAAACAATGGAATAGCTGCTCTAGAATTACTTTCACAAAATAACTACGACTTGGTTCTCATGGACATACAGATGCCTGAACTAGATGGAATACAAACTACCCAGAGAATCAGAGCAAGCAAAACTACTTATGCAAACATCCCTATCATCGCCTTAACAGCGTACGCCATGCCAGGAGACAAAGAAATGTTCATCGAATCGGGAATGAATGACTACCTATCAAAACCAATTGAGTTCAACACCCTCATACAAATACTTCACAAATACGGGCGCTACCATGCCGAACCACAAAACGTTTAAAAAGTTCTTACGACATTAATCGTAACGTTAATTTTACTGACATAAATCTGCGCATCCGCCTTTTTAGTCCCCAGAAAAACGCAGGAACCTGCGTATTTGAACGTAGCCGCATCAGTTCTGCTGCTTCGTCATTGAGCTGGACAGGTGCAGAGAGTATCCCATCGGCCTCTGCTTGTGAAGTTTACTTGGTGTTGCCGCTGATGTTCAAAAAGTTCATAAATTACTACCGATTAAGTATCTAATTGTTGGCGTAAAATCACCGTGGGACTGATGTCCCAGAATTCGAGTTTACTGGACTTTTTGGAAATGATTGATTTGCCGGTTTTCAGCGCAGACAATGGAAGAACTCTGCGAATCATCCCGCTTAACTACCCCAGAAAACGCAGGAACATGCACTTTTGACCAGTGGATCAGGAGATGGACAAGGAGAATCGGCACGGATCTGGAGAAATCAGGAAGGAATCGGAACCC
>NZ_JSEH01000054.1 GCF_000801335.2 Desulfovibrio sp. TomC | reverse complement strand
GCTGGAGACGATCGTAAAAAGCGTGCCCACGAGACCGAGGAATCTCATCCCAGGCCAGATACATCGTCCCCTGCTGATCACCCTGACGGCCAAGCCCCATCAGATCACCTCCGGAACCGCGATGGCTGGATTATCGGTCACTTGGCGGAGTTTTTCAACACGCTGCTAAAGCACCAAAATACTGGAGATCGGGACAAGGCTACATATAGTTCTTCTCCAAACTGCGCCGAGAAAAGTAGCTGTGAGTTTGTCGTAGCGGGTAGCAAGGGTGCAGAACTGCTCGAGCGGAACATGCGGCCGAACAGGTTTTGCTCTTCATCGTTGTTTCCAAGGAATGACCCTTAAAACTACAGGCCGATCGTCACGGGTTTCGCAACTGTACATTCATTCGAAATATTCAATATGTATTTCCAGTATTCAAAGTAATGGTTTGCGAAGTGACTAAAGATTATAACGCGTCAAGATATTTAACGAATCAGTCATTCGGCGCAGGTGTCGTCACCATTGAAAAGTGAATTTAAAGAAATCACCAGACTCGACAATACACCAAGATTATGCACGCTGATTCCGCTATGTTCAGCAGAGTCATTAGACATACTAGATATCAAATCATGGCCAATATGCTCAATCGTTGTTCTAATTTCTGACGAAAAGTACCCTGGTATACTAAAATAACATCCTATTTCCGATCTGTCAATATTTGCAAATTTTTGTTCTCGTCTTGCCATGCTGTATATAAATTGTGAAAAATCTTCTTTGTTTGAATAATTATGCAGCCTTAATCTTTCATATTCAGCATCATTTGGATCTCTATTTAAAAAAAAATTATACGCCAGTTGGGCAATTATACGATGATAATCCTCTGTTGCTGGGAAATGTACGCGTTTTGTATCCATATTAATATCGATATTGGTTAAGGATGTTACTTTTTTGTTATAACAAGCCCGAGGGACGTGCATACAAAATGTCCGAGCAAAAGACGAATATGCGGTGATGAACAGAACGGTGGGGTGTCAATCGTGTAGTCATAAGGAAACCAGCCCAAAGAAAAATCTAACTCAGCTACAGAGTGCCCGAGGGACCTAAGCGCACAGGCGATACGCTCGATATCTTGCCTTCTGTATACAACGCCGACTTCTTCATTAAGTGTCTCGTTGTTTGAGCTTATATTATACTCTGTCGTATGAACTGCAACACCGCCTGACTTCAGTGTATTCATTTGATTTAAAATAAAGGACACCCCCATCTCTATGCTTCCAAGGTGCTCAAAAGCACAACTAGACCAATTAAAATCAAAATCCACAAATTCAGAACCAATACTATTCATATTTAACGCAGTATACGACACCTTGGTGCGAAAAACTTCTTCTGTACAGATGTTAGGGTCATATAAGTCCATAAGACCTTTACAAAGCTGTCCACCATCCTCCCATCCTCTTGTTGCTCCTAGATCAGGCTCAATATCAGTAGCCAAAATTTCACATCCGAGTGAAGCAAAAGCTGCTGGCAATGGTTCGTGGCCAACAGCAAAACCAAGACCTTTTTTCCCTTCACCTAACATTCCGCGTTGTGAAAGAGATTGCAAAATATAAACCCACTCCCATAATTTTCTATTACAAATAATTTCGCGATTAATTATTGTACACCAATATTCAAAATCCTTTGTCAGGAAATCTGCTTGGCAGCAAAGAGAGCTTTTTGTCATACCATCGTATTTAGGTCGTGGGATAGTGCTGACAGGAAACGTTGAAAAATTATTAATATATGCTGGATCATTTGGCATAATAATTTTCTCCATACCTAGCTGGTGCTTCTGGTTTCCGTTTTGAGATGGATGATTAAGCCGTCAAAGAAAAGACTTTCGAAATGCTACTTATTATCCTCCCCCCCCCCCCCCCAAACAGGCATCGAAAAATCAACCATGATACACAAAGGACATTTTTGATTTTCCGAGATGTCCACGGCTGATATAATTGCTGATTTTCAGTTGGACCGTCTAATCGTGGTTGCAACGCTTAACTTAGGCGATGACCTTAAGCACATGTGCTAACGACTGGCAAGAACCTAATCTCAGACAAGTTCTATACAAATTTGCTAAAATTTCGAAAACTTCTCTAGATCATTTCCTTGTGGTAATAGCAAATATTGCGTAAGTGCTCACAGCTGTTTTTCTTCATTGCCCGACAGGCTTGGCAGTTGACGACTTTCTCGGCGAGCGTGAATTCCGCGTGCGGGCGGCCTTGTGCATGATGCCGTCCGAGCCCCCCCTGACCGCAAGCACTTACCGGTTCAACTGGCTGCTGTACCCCTTGTCCGCGTAGAGACTATCGCCCGTTCGCACATCGATTTCATCCAGCGCAGTAACGAAATCTTTCGTATCGGACCGATTGTCCGCCGAGCATGAAACCGTCCCGGCTGTCCGTGGCGGCGTGGATTTTGTAGCCGTAATACGCTCGGTTGCCCTTGCGCAGCCAAGCCGCGTCGGCATCTTCAGAGTAGCTGGTGGTAACATCCGGCGCGTCACCGGAATCATTCTCGCGCTCCTCGGGCAGCACGTCGAGAACTTTGATAGGACGACGTGCGGAAGAAACGACGCTGGCATCGACAATGATCCCTTCGCGGACGAGCAATCCCTGGCGTTCCAACTGATGGTTGAGTTTGTCCAGCAGACACTTGAAGATATTACGCTTCACTAGGCTCTGGCGGAAACGGTAGAGCCTGGTGGAGTCCGGCACCTCGTCGTGGTCCAGGGAGAGGTCCGTGAACCGGACAAAGGATAGGCGATCGCACAAGGCCTCTTCCTCCACCATGTCGCTAAGGTTGTACCACCGTTGGGGCAGAAGGATCTTGAATATGAGTAGTGGTGGGTCGGCCAGGTTGCCGATGGCGTTGACCACCCGCTTGAGTATTTTGCGAAGCATTTTATCGATCGGTTTCCAGTCGATGAGGGGATCGATCTCGTCCAGAAAACAGTCCTTGTGCTTGCGGCGAGCGGCGACATAGTCGCCGCAATGCCGGGCTTCTTGGAAGTGCGTTCGTTCATGGTCGCCCCCATTTCCTTGGATGGAGAAAATTACATCAATAGCTCAAATTTACAATATTTTATAGAAATTGTCAACCTCCCATTCTTAGTGCCAGTCGAAAGTTGAGACCTCTGGCGAGTTGATGGCGAGGTACTCGGACGGGGTGAGGTCTCCGAGTGACTCATGGGGCCGTTGTTCGTTGTATTGCTTCAGCCAGTCCTCTACGATCTCTCGGACTTCGCGCAAGTTGCTGAAAATATAGAAGTCCAGTACCTCATGGCGGAAGGTGCGATTAAACCGCTCGATGTACGAATTCTGTGTTGGCTTGCCTGGCTGGATGAACTCCAGGTCCACGCCTCGTTTTTCGGCCCAATCTGCCAGGGCCATGGACACGAGTTCCGGTCCATTATCCATGCGCAGCTTCGCGGGACAACCTCTCCAGGCCACCACCTGTTCCAGCACCCT
>NZ_JSEH01000053.1 GCF_000801335.2 Desulfovibrio sp. TomC | reverse complement strand
AATCTCGATCCCTGCTCCCTAATCATCCCTGCCTGAGCTTCTGCCGCTTCCTGCTCGCCCTGACAAGACGCACCTTATTGAGCGCTTACACAGAATTGACTCGCTGGGGGCGCAGCACCACGGACCTAGTCCAGACCCTCCAGAATCTCCAGGCCTGGAACGTTTCCCTGATCGCGCAGACCGGTCTCCAGTTTGACCTGAGCACGCCCCAGGGAAAACTGATCGCGTCCATGATGGCCGCGTTGGCAGAGTTCGAGAGAGATCTGCTTCGGGAACGGGTGCGGTCCGGCATCGCCGCGGCCAAGGCGCAGGGTAAGACCTTTGGGCGCAGGCCTGGTCATCGCCCAAAGGCCGACCGCCTGGCCCCCAAGGTGCTCCGCCTCGTCGAAGAGGACCGGTCATATCGAGACATCGCCAAAGAATTGAAGCTCAGCAAGAATACGGTGATGAGCATCGTTCACCGGCACAGAAACGCCAAGATCGATATAACAGGCTAAACTTTTTGATGTACTTGCCATGCCCCTGACACCCAAAGACCTGCTCGAAGCTACTTGATACCTGGTGGCATGAATGTTGGGTTTGGGCCAAGCTCCGCAGGCGGCGGGCTTCCGCGACATCCAGCCCTCCGAACTTGCTGCGCCACTTGTAGAACGTGGCATCGGATATTGCGCGTGCCACTCAATATCAGTTTATAGCTTTTTCAATTTTATAAATGACAGTTGATCGCTAAAGCCAGCGCGATAAATCCTAAACTCAATATCTTTTGTCTTTTCAGTTAGATTGAATTTTAAAACACCATTTGGTGGCCAGTCTGACTTGCCTATAATTACTTTTGATCCTAAATCAGATACAATGTCAAATTTAGCGCCTCTATAGTCGAATGGTGTTCCATTTTCTTTTTTAAACTGAAGCTGCCACATTCCAGGGTCAAGAGTTATATATGGGCCCCAAACAGATGGGCTTTCAGCTTGATTGGTTAAGCTTTTAGAAATAATTGGAAAGTAAAAAACAGCTCCATCATCTTTGCTTAAAATCGGTACAGCTGCTTGCTCGTTATAGAAAAAATCAGTAGGGTCAAAGAAGTATGTCGATCTACCATTAACTTGCCTAGAGGCTTGGCGCAATAGGTTGAGACGGATATCGGCAGCCATGAAAGAATGGCGTTTGAAGCTCTTTCTATCTCCAGATTCATCCCGCCAAAGATATTGATAATGGTACTGCTTTTTCCCTGAACCAGCAAAATGTAAAAAAAACGCATAGCGCCAATCTACGGGGAAATAACTTATATTTGGCATATAATTAAAATCTGGTGGCAACAAAAATAGGGGTATATTTTCAGAGGAACATGCTGCGTTTAAAAATCCTTGCTCAAATTGTGGGTGCCCCCAAATAGTTTCCGTCCTTAATTTCTCAAGCAAAAATAAATTCTCGTTAGACATGACTAAGACTCCGGAATTAAAATAAAAATAGCTTTTCATGCCTGGTTTTAGCTGGTAGATTGAATTCAGTTCGTCGCACCATTCTTTTCGAGGAAAATAACTCCCTTCAGGGAATACCCCCAGCGATTGCTTCGGTACAATAGAAAAGATATCTGGAGATTTTGGTCTAATTAATACATCAGCATCAAGCAGTAAAAGCCGATCATAACTACTAGCAATATCTAGGGCTTCGCTTTTAATTCTATCCGGAGAAAGTTTAGATTTTTCTCCAACGACATAAAAATCGGAGCCAGTGCTTTTTGCGTAGAGCTTAGTGAAATATTTCGTAACATTAACTTCTTTTTTTGCGCGGCGGCCACTCGCTGGAACAATAATAACACGCTTTTCTTTTGTACTATGTGCCGTTGATTTTTTCTGAATGCCGGTTGCTTTAAGTATAAGGAAATTATCTCCTTCTTCAATGGTTGTAAGTATATTCTGAGCTATGTCATACCTTCTTCGCCTCCAATCGCTCAAAACGACGATGCCTCCATTAGACACTATCTGGGTTGCTGTCAGAAGGCATTCCATCCGTCTCTTTCCATTTATTAAGATTACATCAAAATCAAGTTTCAAAAAAAAAGGGTATGATGAATAAGACAAAAATTGATCTCCGCCTATTACGGATTCGGATTCTATTTCAAGCTGCCTAAAGTGAAGAAATTTATAGTTTGCAATGTTTTCCGCTACGTTAGTTTGTTTTTTAAGATCATCATCGAGTGACATAACCATAGGAAGCTTTCTTGTTCTAGCGATATCGCATAATAAATTTGTTGTTTCACCGCTTCCCCATTCTAAAAAATTTGTGGCATCAGGTGCGTGCTTTTGTATAAGAGAGTTTAATTCTATAAGGTAATTGTTGCTATATTTGTTTTGATCATTATCAAAGAATGGCATAATTTATCTCCCTGGGGTCTGTTCTGTGAAAAGATCACAAAGCCGGCACGCCACCAGTTTTCGTGCCACTTGAGGTGGTCCGAGTTGGTTGGACAATTTGGCGGCGAAGTTAAGCTCTAGTCCGGTTTGTGCTCATGCCGCCTTGGAAGCCGAGTGGCCATCCCGATATACGTCCATAGGCCGGCGACCGTCAAAAGCCGTATGCGGTCGCTGCTCGTTGTAGAAGCGGAACCAGTCTCCGAGCGCCTGGCGGGCTTGGCTGCCGGTTTCGAGTTCCCGCAGGTAGACACACTCCCATTTCAACGAGCGCCAGAGTCGTTCGATAAAGACGTTGTCCATCCAGCGGCCTTTGCCATCCATGGAGATGGTAACGCCGGCATCTTTAAGCGTTTGCGTGAAATCCTGGCCTGTGAACTGCGATCCCTGGTCCGTGTTGAAGATTTCCGGCACCCCATAGCGATTCATGGCCTCTTCCAAGGCGGAAACGCAAAAATCCGCGTCCAGGGTGTTGGACAACCGCCAGGACAGGACGGCCCGGCTGTGCCAATCCATGATCGCCACCAGATACAGGAAGCCACGCCGCATCCGGATATACGTGATATCAGCGCACCACACCTGATCCGGCCGTTTGATCGCAAGACCGCGCAGCAGATACGGATAGATTTTGTGCTCTGGATGCGGCTGACTGGTCCTGGGCTTCTGGTAAATCGCCATGAGCCCCATTTTGCGCATCAACCGCCGTACGCAGCCTCGGCCGATCGCGATGCCCTGATGCCGCAAATGCCGCTGCATCTGGCGCGATCCGTAAAACGGCGTCTCCAGAAACTGCTCGTCGATACGCCGCATCAGGTCCAGATTCTTGGCCGACTCACCCTTCGGGCGATGGTACCAAGTCGACCTCGCCAGTCCGAGGATGTGGCACTGCCGGCAAATACTGAGTCGGGGATGCCCGCGCTCGACCATCCCACGCCTTCGCTCGCGACTCATCGTTTGGCGAAGGCTCGCTCTAAAAAATCCTTTTCCACGGTCAATTCACCAATCTTGGCGTGGAGTTCCCGGATCTCGGCGGCGACGTCCTTCTGCACGGTCGTCGCTTTCCCGGAAAAAGCCGCAACCATGCCTTCCTTGGCTTGGCGCTTCCAATCCGTAATCTGGGTCGGATGCACGTCATACTTGCTGGCCAGCTCGGCCAAGGTCAACTCGCCGGACAGGGCCTCGAGTGCAACCTTCGCCTTGAACTCCGCTGAAAACTTCCGTCGCTTGGACATCGAAAACCGTCCTCCATCGTCGAGGACTAGAGCTTAACAGGCTGTCCAATTTTTCGCGACCACCTCA
>NZ_JSEH01000052.1 GCF_000801335.2 Desulfovibrio sp. TomC | reverse complement strand
CTTAAGATGCGGCAACGCATACTTAGGTTTCAGCTAATAAGGATTTAAACTGGAGAGTTTGATCCTGGCTCAGATTGAACGCTGGCGGCGTGCTTAACACATGCAAGTCGTGCGAGAAAGGGGACTTCGGTCCCTGAGTAGAGCGGCGCACGGGTGAGTAACGCGTGGATAATCTACCCAGATGTTCGGGATAACGGCGGGAAACTGCCGCTAATACCGGATACGATCCAATTTCGGTTGGGTGAAAGGCGGCCTCTGTTTACAAGCTGTCGCATCTGGATGAGTCCGCGTCCCATTAGCTTGTTGGTGGGGTAATGGCCTACCAAGGCGACGATGGGTAGCTGGTCTGAGAGGATGATCAGCCACACTGGAACTGAAACACGGTCCAGACTCCTACGGGAGGCAGCAGTGGGGAATATTGCGCAATGGGGGAAACCCTGACGCAGCGACGCCGTGTGAGGGAAGAAGGCTTTCGGGTCGTAAACCTCTGTCGGGAGGGAAGAACCTTCCAGGCCTGAATAAGTCCTGGAACTGACGGTACCTCCAAAGGAAGCACCGGCTAACTCCGTGCCAGCAGCCGCGGTAATACGGAGGGTGCAAGCGTTAATCGGAATCACTGGGCGTAAAGCGCGCGTAGGCGGTCTTTTAAGTCGGACGTGAAAGCCCTCGGCTCAACCGGGGAACTGCGTTCGAAACTGGGAGACTTGAGTCCTGGAGAGGGTGGCGGAATTCCGGGTGTAGGAGTGAAATCCGTAGATATCCGGAGGAACACCGGTGGCGAAGGCGGCCACCTGGACAGGTACTGACGCTGAGGCGCGAAAGCGTGGGGAGCAAACAGGATTAGATACCCTGGTAGTCCACGCTGTAAACGATGGATGCTAGGTGTCGGGGAGCGATCTTCGGTGCCGCAGTTAACGCATTAAGCATCCCGCCTGGGGAGTACGGTCGCAAGGCTGAAACTCAAAGGAATTGACGGGGGCCCGCACAAGCGGTGGAGTATGTGGTTTAATTCGATGCAACGCGAAGAACCTTACCTGGGTTTGACATCCCGCGAATCCTCCCGAAAAGGAGGAGTGCCCTTCGGGGAGCGCGGTGACAGGTGCTGCATGGCTGTCGTCAGCTCGTGCCGTGAGGTGTTGGGTTAAGTCCCGCAACGAGCGCAACCCTTGTCTTTAGTTGCCAGCGAGTAATGTCGGGCACTCTAGAGAGACCGCCTCGGTCAACGGGGAGGAAGGTGGGGACGACGTCAAGTCATCATGGCCCTTACGCCCAGGGCTACACACGTACTACAATGGTGGGTACAATGGGCTGCGAGACCGCAAGGTGGAGCCAATCCCAAAAAACCCATCCCAGTCCGGATCGGGGTCTGCAACTCGACCCCGTGAAGTCGGAATCGCTAGTAATCGGAGATCAGCATGCTCCGGTGAATACGTTCCCGGGCCTTGTACACACCGCCCGTCACACCACGAAAGTCGGTTCTACCCGAAAGCTCCGGGCTAACCCTCGGGAGGCAGGAGTCTACGGTAGGGCTAATGATTGGGGTGAAGTCGTAACAAGGTAGCCGTAGGGGAACCTGCGGCTGGATCACCTCCTTTTATGGATACAAAAAACCCAACTCGCTATTTAATTGCAAGGACTGCGTGTCTTTGCAAGTTGCGCACACGATGGGCCTGTAGCTCAGGTGGCTAGAGCGCACGCCTGATAAGCGTGAGGTCGAAGGTTCAAGTCCTTCCAGGCCCACCACGCTTACCGGGGGTGTAGCTCAGCTGGGAGAGCGCCTGCCTTGCACGCAGGAGGCCATCGGTTCGAACCCGTTCACCTCCACCAATGGTGGGAGTGATATGGGTGCGCAGCAATGTTCTTTGACAGTTAAATAAGGGATGGGATTTAGGCAAAAGCCAAGTAATTAAGGGCAATCGGTGGATGCCTTGGCGCTGAGAGGCGATGAAAGACGCGGTAGGCGGCGATACGCACCGGGGAGCAGCCAAACATGCTTTGATCCGGTGGTTTCTGAATGGGGAAACCCGGCGGGAGTCATGTCCCGTCATCCCTTGACTGAATACATAGGTCTTGGGAAGCGAACGTGGGGAAGTGAAACATCTCAGTACCCACAGGAGAGGAAATCAAAAGAGATTCCCATAGTAGCGGCGAGCGAACTGGGAAGAGCCCAAACCAGGTGCCTCCGGGCATCTGGGGTTGTAGGGTCTCCATCAAGTGATTCACAAGTAGGCAGGGAAAGTGTCTGGGAAGGCACGCCATAGAGGGTGAAAGCCCCGTACCCGAAACCCAACGTGACGCTGGAGATACCTGAGTACCACGAGACACGCGAAATCTCGTGGGAATCCGGGAGGACCATCTTCCAAGGCTAAATACTCCTCAGCGACCGATAGCGAACTAGTACCGTGAGGGAAAGGTGAAAAGAACCCCTGTGAGGGGAGTGAAACGAGAACCTGAAACCGATTGCCTACAAGCGGTTCGAGCCGGGCTTGCCCGGTGAGAGCGTGCCTTTTGCATAATGAGCCAGCGAGTTATCCTGTCGTGCGAGGTTAAGGCTAAAATGCCGGAGCCGTAGCGAAAGCGAGTCTGAATAGGGCGAACAGTACGGCGGGATAGACCCGAAACCGGGTGATCTATCCATGAGCAGGTTGAAGCTCGGGTAAAACCGAGTGGAGGACCGAACCCATATGGGCTGAAAACCATTGGGATGACTTGTGGATAGGGGTGAAAGGCCAATCAAACTCGGTGATAGCTGGTTCTCCCCGAAATATATTGAGGTATAGCCTCAGGCAGGATGGACGGAGGTAGAGCACTGAAAGGGCTAGGGGTCTCACCAGATTACCAAACCCTATCAAACTCCGAATGCCGTTCATTTATTGTCTGGGAGTCAGACTCTGGGTGCGAAGGTCCAGGGTCGAGAGGGTAAGAGCCCAGATCGACGGCTAAGGTTCCCAAATCCATACTCAGTGGGGAAGGAAGTGGGACCGCTCAGACAGCCAGGAGGTTGGCTTAGAAGCAGCCATCCTTTAAAGAAAGCGTAATAGCTCACTGGTCTAGTGGTCCTGCGCCGAAAATGTAACGGAGCTAAGTATGGTACCGAAGCCTCGAGCCTGTCCTAGCGACGGGCGGTAGGGGAGCGTTCCCGGACGGGATGAAGGCAGATTGGAAAGTCTGCTGGACTAACGGGAAGTGATAATGCTGGCATAAGTAACGATAAAATGGGTGTGAAACCCATTCGCCGTAAGCCCAAGGTTTCCTGGGTAAAGTTAATCTTCCCAGGGTGAGTCGGTCCCTAAGGCGAGGCCGAAAGGCGTAGCTGATGGAAAACAGGTTAATATTCCTGTACCTGTTTGTGTGTGCGACGGAGGGACGCAGGAGGGTAGGTCAGCCGGCTGTTGGACGTGCCGGTGTAAGCATGTAGGCTTGGAGGATAGGCAAATCCGTTCTCCTTTAAGGCCGAGATGCGATGCCGAGTCTTACGACATAAGTGACTGATCCCAGGCTGCCGAGAAAAGCTTCTAAGTTTAGCACAAGCAGACCGTACCGTAAACCAACTCAGGTGGGCGGGGAGAGTATCCCAAGGCGCTTGAGAGAACTCTGGTTAAGGAACTCGGCAAAATGACCCCGTAACTTCGGGATAAGGGGTGCCCCCTAAGGTTAAGCACTTGCTGCGTAAGCCTCGGGGGGTCGCAGTGAAACGGTGGTGGCGACTGTTTACTAAAAACACAGGTCTGTGCGAAGTCGTAAGACGACGTATACGGACTGACGCCTGCCCGGTGCCGGAAGGTTAAGGGGTGGGGTTAGCGCAAGCGAAGCTCTAAACCGAAGCCCCGGTAAACGGCGGCCGTAACTATAACGGTCCTAAGGTAGCGAAATTCCTTGTCGGGTAAGTTCCGACCTGCACGAATGGCGTAACGATCTCCACGCTGTCTCAACCAGAGACTCAGTGAAATTGATGTGGCGGTGAAAATGCCGTCTACCCGCGGAAAGACGGAAAGACCCTGTGCACCTTTACTATAGCTTGACATTGGAGCTTGGACAATCGTGTGTAGGATAGGTGGGAGACTGTGAAACCGGCGCGCTAGCGTTGGCGGAGTCAACCTTGAAATACCACCCTCGGTTGTTTAAGCTTCTAACCTGGACCGTCATCCGGTTCGGGGACATTGTCTGGTGGGTAGTTTGACTGGGGCGGTCGCCTCCCAAAGAGTAACGGAGGCATGCAAAGGTTCCCTCAGGCTGATTGGAAACCAGCCGTCGAGTGCAAAGGCATAAGGGAGCTTGACTGTGAGAGAGACATCTCGATCAGGCACGAAAGTGGGCCTTAGTGATCCGGTGGTCCCGAATGGAAGGGCCATCGCTCAATGGATAAAAGGTACGCCGGGGATAACAGGCTGATCGCATCCAAGAGTTCATATCGACGATGCGGTTTGGCACCTCGATGTCGGCTCATCACATCCTGGGGCTGGAGCAGGTCCCAAGGGTTCGGCTGTTCGCCGATTAAAGTGGTACGCGAGCTGGGTTTAAAACGTCGTGAGACAGTTTGGTCCCTATCTTCCGTGGGCGCTGGAGAATTGAGAGGGGTTGTCCCTAGTACGAGAGGACCGGGATGAACGAACCTCTGGTGCACCTGTTGTCGTGCCAACGGCATAGCAGGGTAGCTACGTTCGGAAAGGATAACCGCTGAAAGCATCTAAGCGGGAAGCCTGCCTCAAGACGAGTTCTCCCTGAAGGACCCAGGTAGACTACCTGGTTGATAGGCTGGATGTGCACAAGCAGCAATGCTTTCAGCAGACCAGTACTAATAGTCCGTTCGACTTGATTTTTGCCAACACAAATCCCATCCCTTATTTTAACTTATATATTTGTCCTGGTGGTCATAGAGGAGGGGGTACACCCGACCCCATTCCGAACTCGGAAGTTAAGCCCTCCTTCGCCGATGATACTGCATATTCTTGTGTGGGAAAGTAGGTCGCCGCCAGGGCTATTGTTCAAAAGCCCCGTGTAGAAATACACGGGGCTTTTTTTAT
>NZ_JSEH01000051.1 GCF_000801335.2 Desulfovibrio sp. TomC | reverse complement strand
CTTTCGTTCCGACCGCTGGTCCTTGGTCCCTGATGAGATCTCTCTGCGGATCTCCACCACCTCGAATCCTGCTCGATCCGCATAGGCCAGAAGATCCTGTTCCTGCCGGGCGCAGGACTGATCTGCCGTGGATACCCGGCAATAGATGGCCACTTTCTGTCCCAATTGAACCTCTCGGATTTTTCGGCCCGGGAAGGCTACAAGGAGGCCGTGCGAACGGTGCTCAAGCGCTCGTACCGGTCCCATTACCGCCGGATGCTCCCGGAACTGCTGGACATCCTGGAGTTCAGGTGCGGGAACGACCGACATCAGCCGGTGATAGAGGCCCTGGCCGTGCTCAAGACCCACTTGATGCACAAGGGATCGTCGTACCCCAAGGGGACAACGGTGGTCACCGAGGGCGTGGTCCGTCCCGCCTGGATGCCACTGGTGCTCGACGACGATGGCGACCCGCCCAGGATCAACCGCACCGCCTATGAAATTTGCGTGCTGAAGTCACTACGCGAGCAACTGCGGTGTCGGGAAATCTGGGTGGTGGGCAGCCGTCGTTACCGGAATCCCGAGGAGGATCTGCCGCAAGACTTCGAAGCCCAAAGGGGAGCCTACTACTCGGATCTGGCCCTTCCCATGGATCCGAAGGCGTTCACCGCCGGCCTCAGAGAGGAGATGGACCACGCATTGGCGACCTTGAACGAGGGGATGCCGGCCAAACCAAGGGTCAATATCTTCCAGAAAAAAGGCGGCTGGATCGCGGTCTCGCCCTTCGAGCCCCAGGCGGAGCCGGAAAACCTGGGGGCGCTCAAGGCCGAGATGGCTCGACGCTGGCCCATGACGAGCCTGCTCGATGTTCTGATGGAAACCGACCATCAGGTGGGCTTCACGCAGTGCCTGCGGAGTGGAACGGAGCGTGAACACCTGGATCGCCGCGTGCTACAGCGTCGCCTCCTGCTCTGCCTCTACGGGCTCGACACCAATACCGGTCTCAAGCCCATGGCCACTGGCCACGTCGACGACTCGCCCAAGGACCTGCTCTATGTCAGGCGTCGCTTCCTTTCGCTCGAAGGCCTGCGCCAGGCCATTGCCAGGGTAGTGAACGCCACCCTTGATGTCCGCCTGTCCCAGGTCTGGGGCGAGGGCACCACGGCCTGTGCCTCTGACTCCAAGCAACTTGGTGCCTGGGACCAGAACTTGCTCACGGAATGGCATGCTCGCTATGGCGGGCGCGGCGTGATGGTCTATTGGCATGTTGAGAAGCGGGCCACCTGCATCTATTCCCAGTTCAAGCGTGTCTCCTCCTCAGAGGCCGCCGCCATGATCGAAGGAGTGCTGCGGCACTGCACGGAGATGGAGGTGGAGCGGCAGTTCGTGGACAGCCACGGGCAGTGCGAAGTCGCCTTCGCCTTCTGCCGCCTGCTGGGCTTCGAACTGATGCCCCGGCTCAAAGGCATCCACCGGCAGCGGCTCTATCGGCCCGAGCCCGGGGAGGTCTACCAGAATCTCGCTCCGGTGATGGCCACTAGGTCCATCAACTGGGAGTTGATCGAACAACAGCTCGATGCCATGGTGAAGCACACTGTGGCCCTGAAGTTGGGAATGGCCGATGCCGAGAGCATCCTGCGCCGCTTCACCCGGACGAACATCCAGCACCCGGCCTACAAGGCCCTAGCGGAGCTCGGCAAGGCCATCAAGACGATCTTTCTGTGCCGTTATCTGGCCTCCGAAGAACTGCGCCGGGAGATAAACGAGGGTCTGAATGTTGTTGAGAGCTGGAACAGCGCGAACAACTTCATCTTTTATGGCAAGAGGGGCGAACTGACCACGAACCGGCGTGAGGACCAGGAGATGGGCCTGTTGTGCCTACATCTTCTCCAGTCCAGCCTAGTCTTCGTCAACACGCTGATGATCCAGGGGATTCTTACCGATCCCACCTGGACAAAGCCGATGGCGACACGGGACCTGGCTGCTCTGACGCCCCTGGTCTACCACCATATCAACCCCTACGGCCTCTTCGAGCTGGACCTGGACGCGAGACTCCCCCTTGGGGATACTACAGCAAAGTCAATCCCAGCTACTTGATACCTGGTGACACGAATGTTGGGTCTGGGCCTTCTTACGCCTCCTGAATTTTCTGGCATGGAGTGTCTCCAAGGGGGATGACCATGGCAGCATCAGCAACGGAGCATAGATCCGAGAAGGCGACGTATTGGGCTGGACATATTGAGACATGGCGAGGCAGTGGCCTGAGCCAGGGGGCTTACTGCCGGCGGCATGGCCTTTCCCAAATTCTCTGAGCTATTGGCGGAAGCGTTTAGGGACAACGAGAGACAGGGAGGCAGCGTCTTTCGTCACCATCGTTCCCGTGCCCCTGCACGCATCAGCCCAACCAAACATGGCAACCGCGCCTGAAAGCAAGGCGGGTATGGACATGGATCGCCTCCGGAGGGCGCCCCAAAAAGGTGGAAATAGTTTATGGATCCACTTGGTTTTAGAGACATATTTTAGGGATGGCAATCGGGCCAGCCCTGACGCGAGGTGCGAGTCGTCCCTAAAACGTCCCTTTTGGAGACAAACCATGAACGCGATCCCAAGTTGCTCTCCACCTTCGAGTTCCTCGCCTCGGCTCCAGCCAAGCCGCTCATGAAGGCCATCGAAGTGCTGCGGGAAATGAACGCCTCCGGCCGACGCACCCTCCCAAGGGAGGTGCCCACTGCTTTCATCAAGAAGCGCTGGAAGCGGCTGGTCTATTCTCAGGGCCGGATCGACCGGCGCTACTACAAGCTGTGCGTCATGGCGGAATTGCGTGGCCGGCTGCGCGCCGGCGATGTATGGGTGGCCGGCAGTCGGCAGTATCGGGATTTTGAGGACTACCTTCTTCCACAGACGGCTTTTGATCGGATGGACGGACGGCGCGAGGACGAAACAACACTGGCATCGACAGTGGCTCCCTCACGGACCAGCAATCCACGTCGCTTGAGTTGATAGTTGAGTTTGTCCAGGAGGCGCTTGAGCACATTTTTCTCGAGCAGGCTTTGCCGAAACCGGCAAATGGTCGAGGAATCCGGGACTTCGTCGTGATCGAGGGAGAGGCCTACGAAACGGACACAGGACAGGCGGTCGTACAAAGATTCTTCCGCAGCCACGTCACTGAGGTTGTACCAGCGCTGCAGCAGGAGAATTTTAAACATGGGCAGTGGCGGGTACGCAGGATTGCCAACGGCGTTGACAACCCGTTGGAGCTTCTTGCGAAGTAATCTTTCAAGCGGCTTCCAGTCGATGAGACGATCAATCTCGTCCAAAAAGCAATCCTTGTGCTTGCGACGGGCCACCACGTAGTCGGCGATGCCAGGATTCTTGGAAGTGCGCTCGCTCATGCTCGCCTCCATCTTTTTGATGGAGAAAATGTATCATAACTATATAAGTTTACTATATATTTGTGGCGATTTTCCGTGCATCGGTCTCCTACCTGGAATCGGAGGCGCTGCGGCGCGAGGTCAACGAGGGCTTGAATGTGGTGGAGAACTGGAATGGCACCAATGACTTCATCCTCTTCGGAAAAAAGGGGGAACTCGCCACTAACAAGCCATACGATATGGAGATGAGCCTGCTCTGCCTGCACCTGATCCAGGTCAGCCTCGTCTACATCAATGCCCGGATGATCCAGGAAGTCTTGGAGGATCCGGTGCTGCTGGATCGCATGACCCCCCGAGACCTGGGGCCTTGAGCCCACTCCTGACCAGCCATGTCACCCCGTTCGGCGGTCGTTTCGACCTGGACATGACGACGCGGCTCCTCTCGAAAGCCGCCGCGTACAATGATGCGGGTCCACCAAATTAGCAGGCAATTTCATACCCGTTCAGTCAATTTGCCCCAAACAGCATGTTTGTTGGTAGTACCCCGAACTGGGGAGATTGGAGCGAACGCTGTTCACCCTCCGCGGGCTGGAGGATCCTGGCCTGAGGCGTAAGGCGAACCTGGAGCTGAACACAGGAGAGGCCCGAAACGCCCTGGAGCGGGTGGTTTTCTTCAATCGTCTCGGCGAACTCCGCGACCGCAGCTATGAGAACCAGCGCTACCGGGCAAGCGGGCTGAATTTGCTGACCGCCGCTATCATCCTCTGGAACACGGTCTACCTGAACAAGGCGGTGGAAGAACACCGCGAGCAAGGCGCGCCTGTCAACGAGGGCCTGTTGCCACATGTCGCGCCGCTGGGTTGGGAGCACATTAACCTGACAGGCGACTATACTTGGGAGTCCCCATCGGTGGATGTTCCCGGCCTTCGCTCCCTGCGCCTGAGCCCCAGCAGAGGCTTTCAATTCCTTAGACATAATGACTGAAAGCCGAAGGCCTACCATCCTTGCCGACGTGGGTTAAGATACCAGCATAACATTTGGTATCCTAGAGTCACACACCAAGGAGACAGGCCATGAAAAAGATACTGTACGTCGGCATGGACGTCCATAAAGACTCGATCAACATCGCCTTAGCCGATTCGGATCCAACTGTTGAAGCTCGATTTTTTTGGTCGAATTGGAGGTGACATGACCTCTTTGGATAAGGCTATCCGAAAACTCATATCCACTGGTTGTGAGCCATGTTTCATTTATGAAGCAGGACCAGGGGGTTACCACGTATACCGGCATCTTCAGTCCCAGGGTTTGGCCTGCATTGTGGTCGCGCCGTCATTGATCCCCAAAAGAGCTGGGAACAAGGTGAAGACTGACCGTCGTGATTCTCTCATGCTCGCCAGGCTCTTTCGTGCCGGAGAACTTACTTCGATTCATGTGCCAGAGGAGGAAGACGAGGCCATGCGCGATTTGATCCGTGCTCTAAACGATGCCAAGAGCGCCGAGACAAAAGCCAAGCAAAGATTGCTACCCTTTTTGCTCCGGCACGGAATCAGGTATTCAGGCAAGACGCAGTGGCGACCCGCACACATGCGCTGGCTCGCCGAATTGACCATGCCTCTCGCAGTCCAGCAGATAGTTCTTCAGGAGTATGTGGATGCGATCAAGGAAAATACGGAGCGAGTCAGGCGACTTTTAGAGCAGATCAGCGAGGTTCTTCCTCAGTGCAAGAGAGCTCCTGTCGTCAAAGCTTACCAAGCGCTACGCGGAGTCGCGCTTCTCACCGCAGTTTCGGTGGCTGCTGAAATCGGCGATATGAGTCGTTTTGAAAATCCCAAGCATCTCATGGCCTACCTGGGGCTTGTACCCTCGGAACATTCAAGCGGTGGCACAACTCGTAGAGGAGGAATTACAAAGACGGGAAACAACCTTGTTCGACGCCTACTCGTGGAATCGGCTTGGTGCTACCGACTCATGGCCAGGAAAACCAGTATTCTACTGAAGCGACAGCAAGAACTTACACCAGATATTTGAGGTGGTCTGGCTTGATTGGACAGGTTGGCGGCGTTGTTAAGCTCTAGTCCGGTTGGTGCTTATGCCGC
>NZ_JSEH01000050.1 GCF_000801335.2 Desulfovibrio sp. TomC | reverse complement strand
TTTATACGATAAGCTACGGCACACCAATCTGGACATTCTTGTGCTCCTTCATGAAGAGCTGACTCAGCAGCTTGGAGTGTTTTATTTGCTATCTCCATATCAGCATTATTTGCAATTAAATTCCTTGCACATGATAATTTAATTGAATAATCAGTGCTACTAAGCTTGGCATCTTCCAGCAACGCATAGTCAGCAAATTCACCTGATGGCATATATCTAAATGATCCAAGTTTCCTGTGGACAATTCTTAATGAGGTTATTTGTCCATCGTAATCGGTTTCAAAGGTATATCCATCAGCCCAACCAGAGGCAGGCAACACAGAGAATAATATTTTGTTTTCAACTATATTAATCAGTTCCAGTTTGTTACCATCATGCGACGACTCATTTATTGCCGTTTGAACAGCAATAAACTTTCCGCAATTGGATAAACCAATATTAAAAATATTAGATTTGTAATGTCTCCGGTATAGCTCTTCGGCATCAGGTTGAATAATTATTATGTCACCTTGCAAGGCTGAACCAAAACAAGAATCATGAATCATGTAATTACCATTGTCTGCTACGGCTGCGTCAAATGGTCGATTGAAAATATTCAGTAAATGAACAACTTTTTGATTATGCAGATCGACTAATATGACTTTTCCATTTCCTTTTTCCCGGAATCCGCCTCGTCCATGACCATCTGAGTCGCTTGTTCCTACACACCATCTACGATTTGAAGAATAGTGTGCAACACCAGAAAAATTAGGAGATATTACGGTGAGAAAGCGTTCCGCAGTTATATTCTTGGAACGCGCTGGTGGTTTTGCTTTTATCTTAGTAGATTCTGAAGCAAGTTGGACTTGTTGCTCAGATGTGGGTGCCGAGGGCATAGAAAATAGAAACAGATTTTTCAGTAGAGAGAAAAATGTCATTGAATATGCTCCATACAATTTTCTGCGGCGGCTTGGATCTTTATCCGGAGAGATCATGACTCGATTCTAAGGCCATTTTGAAGCCTTTTGAAAGGATCATTCCAAGTCCAAAAACAGGCGCTCGAACTCCTGGGGCTTGGTTGTGTTCTTGATCTTGGCTAGGATTCGATTTTTCAGGTTCTCGTCTTCCTGCATGAGCTTGAGACAGACCCCGCCTGTGATGATTTTCCGCCTTGTGTCCTCCTTCCGATTTTTTTCGTTTTGAATCGCCATCCGCTTCTGGATTTTGGCTTCAAGCTGCTCTCGTTTCTTGAGCAGATTTTGAAGCGCCTTGTCGGTCACTTCTCCCATGTTAACGCCCTCCTTTTGGGTGTTTGACGCTAGCGTAGATTGACATGATTACGCAAGCCTGTGATCTATCGGCATCGGGCGGTTTAAATCCCGAAGGGCGCACTTACGAGTTGCAAGCAACTCTCCTGTGCGCTCTCCCAAGGGGTTCAGATGGCGAGCTACCATTGCAGCGTGAAACCAGTTTGTCGGGGAAAGGGTCGGACGGTGACAGCCGCCGCTGCCTACCGTGCCGGGGTTTGCCTGGAAGACGAGCGGACAGGAGAGGTTCACGACTTCACGCGTAAACGTGGTGTGGCTTCCAGCGAAATCATAACGCCAGATGGCAGTCAGATAAGCCGTGAACGGCTTTGGAATTTGGCCGAAGCGGCAGAACGCCGAAAAGATGCCCGCGTGGGGCGGGAATACGAGGTGGCTTTGCCGGCAGAACTGACGCCGGAGCAGCGCCGGGACTTGGCCCGGGAGTTCGCCTGCCATCTCGCAGAGCAGTACGGCGTGGCCGTGGACGTGGCGATTCACGCGCCGAGCAGGGAAGGCGATGATCGGAATTATCATGCCCACATCCTGACGACTACTCGGACCTTGGAGAGGGGGAAACTCGCCGGAAAGGCCGACATCGAGCTTGAAGACAAGGCCCTTCGTGCTCAGGGCAAACCCTCTTCCCGGCAACAGGTGGAGGCTGTGCGGGCGACCTGGGCCGAGATGACCAACCGTGCCCTTGAGAGGGCGGGCCACGAAGCTCGGGTGGATCACCGGACCCTTGAGGCGCAGGGGCTTAACCGAGAACCGTCACGACACTTGGGACCATCCGCCACGGCCATGCAGCGCCGTGGCCAGCAGACGGACCGGGCTTTGAACGCTCCTGATCGAGAACAGAGCAAAGAGCGTGAGAGAGGCGCCAACGATTTTGGGAAGCGAGCAGAAGCGGCCGACCTCGACGTGAAGGCACGCTATGCTGCGTGGAAAGAGAACCAGGCCCGAGCAAAGTCCGCAGAAAGACTGACACAAGAACGCGAGCGGGAGAGAGCGGGGGAAGCCGCACGGTTGGTCAAGGAACGCGAAGAAGCACAGAAGCGAGCCGAGAAGGAAGCGGCTTTGGAGCGCATCAAAAAGGCCAGGAGCCGGGAGCGGGGAAACCGCGACCGAGGGATGGAAATGGATTAACCCATGGATGACCAGAAGTTGGAACAGACGACGTTCACCGCTCTGGCCGTGATGGAAGAGGCGGCCAAGGTCACAAAGGAGATCCAGCGCAGCGCCGAAGATGCTGCGCGGAACTTCCCCGCCCGGGTTGAAGATAGTGTAAAAGCGATCATTCGGGAAATACTCACGGAATCCGCGAGAGGGGCTTCCGCCAGTCTTCAAGAGGCGTCGGCAGGAGCGAAGGCGGCCAGCACCGCCCTGCGTAATTCCGGGCTCTTCATTGCTGCCGCCTTGATAGCCGGGGCGATTGTGATTGGGGGAACCGGCTGGGCAGTGACTAATTATATGATTTTAAACCAAAAAAAAGAATTAGCTGACTTGCGGCAGCAAGTGTTGGATGAGCGGAGCACATTGGAAGAGCTACAAGCCAAGACTTGGCGTTTGGAACTGGTGAAGTACGGCGACGGGACACGGGGTGTTATTCTTCCTCGTGGTGTCAAAGTGGAGCACACAGGGACAGTGAAGGATGGCCGTGAAGCCATTGTAATTAAGCCTTAAATTGTAAAATATTATTTGTATATATCACTTCGATGACCGACTAAGACAACGAGTATCCTAATCATTTCATCTTGAATCTCACATAATATTCTATAATTTCCGGCACGATACCGCCATAGACCAGAAAATCTAGAGCCTTTAAGGGGTTCTCCTATGGTTCGTGGGTCTTCTAATTTGGAAATCCTTTCGCGCATGAACTTTAAAACTCGTTTCTCTGCCTCTCTACCAAGATGCGTAAGGGCTTTGTCCGCTTCTGGTGTAAATTCAATCTTCCAGCTCAAGGCGGCGCTCCAGTTCTTCTAAAGGAATGGCTTTTTTCCCACTAGCCCGAAACCGCTCCAAGGCCGCTTCCGCGAGGTAAACGTCCTCGATATCCTCAAGGCTACGTTCAAGGGCTTCGCGCACATAGAAGCTTTTCGGCCGCTTCGTGGTATCGGCCAGGATATTAAGCCGGCTCTCAAGTTCGGCCGGAAGTCGGATGGTAAGCATGCGTTTGTTCTCCTTTTGTAATACAAGTATTTCGTGTATGACCAAAAGTCAACAGCTTCCGGACAGGCAGCAACAAGTCAAACGTAGCCAAGGGATTAAACTGGATTAATTGAAAAATATGAGTGATGGGTAGTCCATGAAGCCTACCGTAACTCTTGCTGAGATATGCGAGGCGCTAGGTATGGCCGACTCGTCGGCCCGGCGCTACGTGAAGATATTTAAAGCGTTTTTTCCTGTAATCTCAGAAGGATTCCCGGTTCGCTATCGGGGGGAGGCCGTGGAGATCATGGGCATGATCGTGGCGGCTATGAAGGAGCGTCGTCCCCGGGCTGAGATAGAGGCGGCTCTTGCCCGCGCCGGCCATTCCCGCGATGTGGTGAAATCTTCTTCACCAGCCACCACTTCACCACAGTTTGATATTATTGAAGAATCTGTGGTGAAGATGGTGGCGAAGTCGTCAGCGGAGGCCCTGGAGGTCAATCGGCGCATCCTGGCCGCTCTTGAGAGGCAAAACGCTCTTCTTGATTGCCAAAATATGCTTTTGGAGCAGCTGACCCGGGCCGGGGTGGCGCTGCCGGGAGAATACCCCTCAAATTCGCTCCAGGAGGCCCCAGGAGGGCCGGAAGGGGTGCAAGCTACAGAACTGGCTGTGCCGATCCCTGAAAGTGTTTCAAAGGGACAAATTCGGCTGTCCTGGTGGAAAAGGCTTTTTGGGAGCTAACCAGCCATTTGGAAAATTCCTACACCCCTGGTAGAAATTCCTTTTGTCCCTCGTCCTTGAGGATTTTGAAGGTCAGTCCTCCAAGACTTTTGACCCTGCCTGCCTCGTGATCCCGCTTGATCCTGGCCAGGAACTTTTCGGCTTGATCCTCCCGGCCCTCCCACAGGCGGCCCATCTGGTCGGCCTGCTTCTGGCTGACCTTGAACTCCTCCAGGAGCCGACGGGCAAAGGTCGGGTTCTTCGGCGGCTGCGGCGGGAATGCCTGCTCTACCTTGTCGCGGATTTTCTCACGGTGCGTCTTGGTGCCTTGATTCGAGACGATGAAAAAGCGGAGCCCTACTATTGTACGGCCCCTTTTGATTTTTTCAAACGCTACTTTTATGTCAGATGTTTTGTTTATTTCGTCTATAGCCGGCAGTAATATCCATCTTTGCAAATCTGTAATCCGTGGGTACTGACCAAGTACCCCAAGTTTCCTTTTAAATTCTTCTAAGTCAAATTCTCTTTTCCCTATCTCTTTAAACTGCTGCAATAATTCATATACACGCCAAGTAGCGGCCCGCTGAAATTGATAGACGTCACGAATACGATATTTAGTGAATTGCTCTTTTAATCCAAGAAGATGAGGGACAAGATCCTCGTCAAACCGTATCCAGGCCCGCCCTTCCCCTTCACAATATTTTTGGCGCGTAATTATTCCGACCTTGATGCGTTCTCCTGGGGTGTTTTCGAATTGAATTATCTTCCTTTGCAACTGGTCAGCGAGGCTTTCAACCTCGCGATAAGCGTTTTTAAGATCAATATCGAAGGCTTCCGCGAACCCTGGAACATCGATTTCAAGGTCCACAGGATGCCCAGGCTTAGGCTCGGCCGAGTGGTCCAGGCGTGAGATCGTGAAGGCCAGAAAGCGGTTGGCCTGCAAACCGAGGTCAAACATTGCGTTGACCAGGGCATTCGACTTTACGACGAGTTCGGCTTTGGGGTCGTCCATAGAGATATGTTGAGATAAAAAACGAGTTTCGTCAAGAGGCTCGTTTAATACCGTAAATCTCTCGTTGTTTAACCGTAAATCTCTCGTTGTTTAACCGTAAATCTCTCGTTGTTTAGCGTTGTAACTATTTGATTTTTAAAATGATCGAAGCGCGTAAAAGCAAGAAAGCAGCTAAAAGAAAACATGCTGGTCAAGATCGGCCGCCGTGGCAGCGATCTTGACCAGCTCGGGGACTTAGTTAAAGCCGAACAACCAGCCGCGAGGGGAAGGCGAAACGCCTTCGAAACAGCCAAAGGCAGCCACGGCCCGAAGCGGGCCTCTCTGGGGGGTACCCCCCAG
>NZ_JSEH01000049.1 GCF_000801335.2 Desulfovibrio sp. TomC | reverse complement strand
GGAATTTTGATTTCCCCACGCAGCCAGTCGATTACATTATCCACGCCGCTGCCGAAGCCAGCGCCGCCCTCAATCATGACGCGCCCCTGGTTATGTTCGATACTATTGTCGAGGGTACCCGACGGGTCCTGGAGTACGCTCAACGCAGCCAGACCCGGCGATTGCTGTGCGTGAGTTCTGGAGCCGTCTACGGCCGCCAGCCCGAGGATATGGTCTCCATGGCTGAGACCTTCGAGGGGCGGCCAGACCCGCTGGTTTCCGGCAATGCATACGGTATGGGGAAATGCGTGGCAGAATTTATGTGCGCAACAATTGCGGCGCAGGGGAGGTTGGTCATCCCTATCGCCCGGCCGTTTGCCTTTCTCGGTCCATTCTTGCCATTGGACAGGCATTTTGCCGCAGGAAATTTTCTGGCCGATGTCTTGCGCGGTGGCCCCATCCGCATTCAAGGGGATGGTACGCCATATCGCTCCTATATGTATCCCACAGATCTCGTGGAATGGCTCTTCACAATTTTGCTTCGCGGTGCATCAGGCAGGGCTTACAATGTAGGGTCTGACGAAGCCGTTTCCATTGGTGAGCTTGCTGCAGTCATGGCCGAAATAGCAGGCGGAATAGTCGTAACGACGGCTAAACAACCAGATCCTTCACGTTTGCCTTCGCGCTATGTGCCAAATATCGATCGATCCCGCCAGGAACTCGGATTATATGTGCGCGTTGATTTGCGCCAGGCCGTGAACCGTTCATTGATTTCGTACCGCAATCAAACCGCCAAGGAAGATATATGCCGTTAATCAGTGTTGTTACACCATGTTATAATGAAGAAGCGAATGTACACCTCCTTTACGAGAAAATTCGCTTAATATTTTCTACTCATTTTCCTGATTATGACTATGAGCATATTTATATTGATAATGCTTCGCGGGATACAACTGTCGCGCTGATTAAGCAGTTGTGCACTGTGGACAAGCGGGTTAAACTAATTGTCAACGCTAGAAATTTTGGGCACATCCGTTCTCCTTTTTATGGTATGCTGCAGGCTCGAGGTGATGCTGTTGTTCTGATGGCCTCGGATCTTCAGGACCCTCCGGAAGTATTGGTGGATTTTATTCGCCAATGGGAGGCCGGCTATAAACTCGTGTTGGCCATAAAGAAACAGGAAATAAATTCCCCGATTATGGGATTTATTCGTAAAAAGTACTACCAATTGCTAGAGATCCTGTCTGACGTCAGTATCACAAAAGATTTTACAGGATTCGGTCTCTATGATCGTATCGTCATAGAAGAACTACGGGCTCTTGACGATGCATACCCATATCTTAGAGGCATTATTTCTGAGCTTGGGCACGAAGCTGCGTTAGTCGAATTCATCAAGCCTCCTCGTCATGGGGGGATAACCCATAATAATTTCTATACCCTCTATGATATGGCAATGTTGGGAATAACAAACCATTCAAAAATACCGCTTCGACTGGCGACAATGTTTGGATTTGCAATGTCAGCTATAAGTATTTTAGTTGCAATCGGTTATCTCATTTACAAAATTTTATTTTGGGATGTCTTTGCTCTTGGAATGGCACCTATTATAGTGGGCATGTTTTTTTTAGGGTCAGTGCAATTGTTTTTTCTTGGCATTGTCGGTGAATATGTCGGTTCAATTCACACACAAGTATTAGCCCGGCCGCTTGTTATCGAAAAAGAACGTGTCAATCTTGATTAATTGGCTTGGCATATTTGCATCTTTGAGACATTAACTTTTTTTGATGAGATACTTCGGGAAATTTAAGACACAATGCGCTCGTCTAAGCCGACACCTAGGGGGAGAGCGCCAGATTAGACATACCGAAACTATCATCCCTAAGCAAACCATGCAAACAAATTACATTTTGTGGTTGGGCACATCTTGTGGAGTAGCGTTGGCCGAAAGGTTTTAGGTGCCCTTTCTGCGGTGATCTAAAATACTGCGTCGTCGGACTTAGAAGACTATTTCAAGGTATCTAGCTTAGAGTTGTTTCGCAGATTTGGCGTCACCAAAACAACTCCTGTAAAATTTTCAATAAACTCATAAGGAGATAGTTGATGTCTCATTTGGTGGAAAGCTAGTCAGTGGTGGATCGAGAAAAGCATCCTTTGTCACTACAGTTGGAACTGATGATCTGGTAAGATCTTTCAGGACAAAAATTTACCAAATAGGATAATTCCGAAGTAATGCGTTTGAACGGCTGTCCGAGACAATTATGCAGATGAACTCCTGCTGGTTACCTTTGGTTTACCTTTTTTCGTTGGAGTCAAAGCGGCTAGCTGCTAGCATATACCCGTTATGGGCAGTGGTGCAAAGTCCGTAAATAATCCTGTATTAAAGTCTATCAATACTTTACTTGACATTAAAAAGTCTACAAGACTCTCTGCCCCTATCTGGCAATTCTGCTCAAGTGCGTTCCTCGTTGCGTATCTAGCTTTGCTAGCGGATCTCGACAGGTCCAGAAGACGGCATGACCAACAACAGGACGATAGCTAAGCTTCACTGTGAATCTATCCCACCAAAAGGCATAAATTATGGCTGGTAACACGATTGATCACTTGCGAAGGAAAATAGCAATATTGTATTTATGTCGAGAGCTTGACGATCGGGAAGAGTTTTTAGGCTTAATAGAGAATATTTCCCGAAAACTTTCCTTATTACTACCGGACTTAAAAACTCAGGAGCAATCGGATCGCTCAAACCTTGAGTTTTATTTAGCGTTTCTAAAAAAATGGTCAAAAGAGAATCAAGGGAATTTTACTCAGGTTTTTTTATATGACAATGCACTGTTTTGTGTTTTAGATGCACTTAAGGAATTAGAAATTTTGCATACAAAACGATATGATGCGTTCAGAAATATTCTTGCTTTTTTTCATAAAAATAAACGTAGCTTCCAAAAAAGGGCTTGGTTTTTTTTGTTTTGCGTAACTGCTATTGCCTTTGGAATCTCAACCTCCCAAGTCTTGACGTCACGCTATTACGCTATTCAAGAGGAGATAAAGACGACTAAAATCAATGAAAACCTGTTAAAAACATTCTCTGACAGCAAGTATGCTTTTTTGATGTCAGAAAATATAAAGCTATCTGCCGAGGTCGATAGTGAAAATTTTCGCTCATTTTTATGGCTATTTGGGCCAACAACAAAATTACTGTTTTGGAGTAGCATCTCGCAACCCATGGAATTGGAGTATGCTTTTGTCAATAAAATCAAATATCAAGATTTTGACATATTAGTAAACGGGACAAAAATGGCCTCTTATAAAGATCTCCAAGTTGATAATTGGGCGAAAAATCCCAGGCTTGAAAAAATAAAATTCACAGCGAAACAAGGGAAAAATCAAATCGATTTTAACTTCAGCAAGTGGAATGGGAATGGTACAAGCATTGCAATAAATGAATCACGCCCACTATCTATCGCGTTTACAACGATGTCACTTATAAGTGTGCGATAATGCAATTAGCCACAAAACCAATAGCGGAACATTGTTCTACCATGTTCTTCTCGCATTTTAAAAAAAATGAACAAAAGCAGGACTATGTTAATGTTTTTTTGATTTTTTCTCTCATTTCTATATATCAATTGCTATTTTCAAACTCATTTTTCTTAATAACCGAAGGCTGGTTTACGGAGTATGCAAGGCTCATTCTTTTAGGAAAAAAACCTTATAAAGATTTTTTCCATATTCTGCCACCGACGTATGTGCTTTTGGTCGCTGTTATTCATTATTTGTTTGGTTTGAAATATATAACACTCCACTATTTTGGCATAGTTTGTGCCTCTCTCCAGTGCATTTTCATCTATGGCGGATTGCGCTTTCGGTTTGATACCATTTCTGCAGCAATAGGTTCTGTTGCCTATTTCCTCCTATTTCATTCATTTGATGTATGGATGAACTTTGATTTTGTTGAAATCACTTTTTTATTTTCTACAATATCTTTTTATTTATTTTTGTCGGTTCTATTTAACGTTTTCAAAACTAAAGTTTTTTCAGCAAAAATATTTATATACGATCTACTTGTTGGCGTATTTGTAGCTATGGTTTTTTTGACAAAACAATCCGGGGTAATTTTGTTCCTAGCTTTTTTTGCGCTTTATTTTATACCATATATCTACAACAAATCTTTTCCCACCTGTCTTAAGCTCCTTGGCGGATATCTTTTGGGGGTTTCTTTGCCTTGTTTTGGCATGATAATATATCTTAATTCTATCTTAAATGGAGATTTTACTACTTTTTTTGAAGATGTATTTTGGGGGGCAATGTCTGCTAAAGGTGGAGGCCAAACTATTCTATTTGCTTTTTTTAAAAACATTTATTTTACTAAACAATTTTTGTATACTCTTTGTTCATTTATTTTTTTTACTGCTTTGGTCGGTACATATATCACTCTTGTTTCTCTTTTAGGCATACGAGGATCTATTTGTTTTGCTTTAAAATCATGCAAGATCCGTGTAGCTAGATATATATATTTAGCTGACAAAGCGCGTTCTTTACTATTTTTCCCCCCAAATAAAAACTTTAAGACATACCTTTTTTATTTTGCATTTGCGTCTACTATTGCAACATGTATATATCTAAGTCCGTTTTGGATTTCATTGCTGCAGGGGTTCTATAAAAATATCTATGCGAGCTTGGTTGAAATATCTCATGCGTCGATTTTTGCTTTTGTATTTTACGGGCTATATGTTTTTTACAAAGATATTTACTCGGCAATATTTTTTATCACTATAGGTTTTTTGTCTTTTTCTTATCTCTTATACACTGGAGCATCAATGCATGGCATTCATGTATCTGCCGTAGCGATGTTATTTAGTGTTATTGTGTCTAGTCTTTATTCTTTGATAAAGCATATGAAATTGACAAGCTTGGTCTTTATTTTTGCGTTTTCTTTTCTTGCACTGCTATTTATGAATGATAAGCTTAAAAATCCATACTCCTGGTGGGGTGTCAACGCAGAAGACACTAGATTTCGCTTAGACTGCAAAACCAGTCCTTTTCCTTTGCTCGATGGCATTTGCTTAACTACTAAAGAAGAAGCTAAAATTCAAAGAGTAGTCGATTACATTTTAAAATACAGTGACAAATCTGAGCCCATTTATTGTTATCCGCATATCCCTGTATTTTACACGCTAACTGAACGTTATCCTCTAGACGGTGCCGTTCAATCATGGTTTGATTTTTTCGGTGACTTGCCTACCCTTCGTTTAGCTAATGATTTAATGCAAAAGACTCCTCCTGTCATTATTGTAGCAGAATTGCCCTATTCAGTTCTCAAAGAACATGAGATTGGATTTAAATCCAATGAAAAGCTAGCGCAACGGGATATATTGAAATCAATAGCAAATTTATGTAAAGAAAATAAAATTATTCTTGCTGCTCGGATTTATGACTTAAACGGGATTAACATATCCGTTTATATAAGAACTGACCGCTTTACAGGCCCAAGCTATAACGATTTTTTACATTGAAATAACATCATAAACCTAGGACCTGTTCACAATAGTCGAATTATTGCAGCCAGATGAAGGCAAAGACGAGATGCAA
>NZ_JSEH01000048.1 GCF_000801335.2 Desulfovibrio sp. TomC | reverse complement strand
CCTGTCCATCTTGGTCTCGCAGCAGTTGCAGCTTGATCCGTTCGCCGGCCATCTCTTTGGTTTTTGCAACCGCAGTCGGACCATCATCAAGCTGCTCTACTGGGATCGCAACGGATTTTGTTTGTGGCAGAAGCGCTTGGAGCGCCATGCGTTTCGAGACTGCTGCACAATCCTTTGAGGTCTTTGATTTCCGTCTTTTTGGTCTTTTTCGAGCGTAAAGTCGGCATTTCCCCGTGTTTTCTGGTAGGACTTGGGGTGTTTTCTGCCTTAGTTGGCAGCTTTCGCCGCAAAGGGAGGCAGTGATCCTCAGCAAGCAGCCTTTAAAACGGCCTTTTTCAGGTTAAAGGCCATGACGTTGAGGAGAAACTCCAGCTCGACCTTGGCACGTCCGAGGTACCTCGCGCGGTAAAATCCATAGCCGCGCTTGAGGGTGCCGAAGGCTCGCTCGGCTTTCGCGCGGACGCTGCTGATTTGACGGTTGGCGATTTTTTCTGAGGGGGTCAGTTCCCTGTTGCGAGCAGCCTTGTACATGATGCCGTCGGCAAGGCCTCGAACATGGAGCACGTAGCGATTGAGTTGGCTGCTGTATCCTTTGTCCGCGAAAATGCTCTCGCCGGCTTTCGCGTCGACCTCATCCAGGACGGCGACAAATTCTTCTGTATCGGACCGGTTTGCCGGCGTGGCATGGCCGCCGAGGACAAAGCCATCCCGAGTGTCCGTGGCGACGTGGATTTTATACCCATAATACGCTCGGTTGCCCTTGCGCAGCCAAGCCGCCTCGGCGTCATCGGAATAGCTGATCGTCACATCCGTCCCGCCCGCGTTGTCTTCCTGACGATCCTGCGGGAGCACGTCGAGCACCTTGAGCGGCCGGCGCGCGGACGACACCACGCTGGCGTCGACGATGGCTCCTTCTCGGACCAGGAGGCCGCGTCGCTGCAACTGATGGTTGAGCTTGTCCAGCAAACGTTTTTGCACATTGCGCTCAACGAGGCTCTGACGGAAGCGACAGATCGTGGTGGCATCGGGCACTTCATCGTGATCCAGGGAAAGGCCAACGAACCGGACAAAGGAGAGGCGATCGTACAGGGCCTCTTCCACCGCCGCGTCGCTGAGGTTGTACCAGCGCTGAAGAAGAAGGATCTTGAACATGAGAAGCGGCGGATAGGCCGGATTGCCCGCGGCGTTGACCACCCGCTTAAGCGTTTTGCGCAAAAGCTTTTCCAGCGGGTTCCAGTCGATAAGACGATCAATCTCGTCGAGAAAGCACTCCTTGCGTTTGCGACGGGCTACAACGTAGTCGGCAATGCCTGGCTTGGAAGAAGTGCGCTCGCTCATGTTCGCCTCCATCGAATTCGATGAAGAAAATATACATCAAATACTTAAATTTACAACATTTTATTCAATTTTACTGTGCATTGGTCTCGTTTCGCTGGCCGACCAGCGAGGCCGAGGTGCTGACCATCGACTCCAGGCAGCTCGCCTGGCTGCTCGACGGTCTGGATCCTCTGGCTGTAAAAGGCCATTCCCGCTTCGAGTACTCGACGATCTTTTGACCAGTATTGCCTTGATAATATTGGGTAATGCTGGCATATTGTCCGGGCTGTGGACATCAATTCCCTTCCTGACGACCCTGCCACGCTGAAAGGCCTTCTCGCCGACATGGCCGCCAGCCAAGCTGACCAGCAGCAACATATTGCCCAGCTTGAGCAGCGCCTTCGGCTCCTGAACCTGATCATCTACGGCCCGAAGTCCGAGAAAAAGCCCCGCACCGGCCAAGAGCAGCAGCTTTCCCTGTTCGATGAGGCCGAGCAGGCCGTGGAGGAGCAGAAACCGCAGACCTTCGGGGAGGCCTGCGCCCCGGCGAGCACCCGCCGCAAACGCGGCCGTCGCCCCATCCCTGCTGATCTGCCCCGGGTGGAGATCATCCACGACCTGCCAGAATCGGAGAAGGCCTGCCCCTGCGGCACTGAGCTGGTCCGCATCGGTGAGGAAGTCAGCGAAAAGCTCGACATCGTGCCGGCCAAGATCCAGGTCATCCGCCACATCCGGCCCAAATACGCCTGCCGGGCCTGCGAGGGCGTGGAAGCCGACGGGCCGACGGTGAAAACCGTGTCCATGCCGCCCCAGATTATCCCCCAAGGTATCGTCACCCCGGGCCTTTTGGCCCATGTCGTCGTGGCCAAGTACGCCGACGCGTTGCCCCTGTACCGCCAGGAGGATCAGCTGGACATCTCCCGGGGCACTCTGGCCGGCTGGATTATCCGCGTGGCCAAGGCCTGCAATCCGCTCATCGACATGATCATCGCCGAAATTCACTCCGGTCCCATCGTCAACATGGACGAAACCACGGTCCAGGTGCTGCGCGAGCTGGACCGGGCCAACACCAGCAAGTCGTACATGTGGGTCGCCCGGGGCGGAACACCGGGAAAGCCGGTCGTCCTGTTTCGCTATCATCCGCCCCGGGCCGGCAGCGTGGCTGCGGAAATTCTTGGCGACTTCAAAGGCTATCTCCAGACCGACGGCTACAGCAGCTACGAGGCTCTCGGCGAACGGGAAGGTCTGCGCCACCTCGGCTGCATGGCCCATGTCCGGCGCAAATTCGTCGAAGTCGAGAAGACTGCCGGCAAGAAGGGCAAGGGCGGTACGGCCCATGCCGCCCTGGACCTGATCGGCAAGCTCTACGACGTGGAGCGCCAAGCCGAAAAGCAAAAGCTCAAGCCGGAGCAGATCGCCACCCTGCGGGCGGAAAAGTCCAGGCCGATACTGGACAAGCTCAAGGCGCTGCTCGATGCCCGCGTCGCCAGCACGCCGCCTAAGAGTCTGCTTGGCAAGACCATCGGCTATGCCATCAAACAGTAGGAGCGGTTGGTCGTCTACCTGGAAGACGGCCGACTGCGCCCGGACAACAACCTGGCCGAAAACGCCATCCGTCCCTTTGCCGTGGGCCGCAAAAACTGGCTGTTCTCAGGCCATCCGCGCGGAGCCGACGCCTCGGCCACCATCTACTCCCTCATCGAAACGGCCAAGGCCAACGGGCTGGAGCCATACCGCTATCTACGCCACCTCTTCGAGCACTTGCCGGCAGGCAACCACTGACGCCCAACGCAAGGCCCTCCTGCCCCAGTACATCGATCCTCAAAGCCTCATCATACCAGCCTGAGCTCAACCTGCCGCCTGCGGCCCACACAAGAAGGGCCTGATTGACCGCTTACGTAGCAAGGCAACTCCGCTCAGACGATGTGATGCAATGCCTAGTGGAATTGTTTGTTGATCGTGGGCCACCGGATCATCTCCGATCTGACAACGGAGCCGAGTTCACCGCCCACGCGGTCAGGAGATTTTTAGCCAAGGTCGGGGTCAAAACGTTGTACATCGAGCCAGGCTACCCGTGGGAAAATGGCTACTGCGAAAGTTTCAACGGCAAGATGCGAGATGAGAAACTAAACGGGGAGATATTCTACACGCTGCGGGAAGCCCAGATCGTTCTGGAAATGTGGCGAACAGAGTATAATACAGTTAGGCCGCACAGTTCCCTGGGGCAACGGCCGCCAGTACCGGTGGCCATCCTGCCCCTCGGGGCCGGATGCTCCCCCTGGGGACCACCGCTTGCAAATAGGACGGAGTGCAGACTAACATAATCGTTGGTACAACTCCTGGGGGCAGGTCACGTCACGACAAGATGGTCCGCTGCTAAAACTGCCACATCATTATGATAGTATTCACCGGAGCTGTTATCTCCGAAATTCAAGTATCATTATGGCGCTGAAATACAACAGAATGTTTATTTTTTTCAACCTCATAACAATCTGTTTGTCCTCGTCAGCAGTTTTGGACATACCCCTGAATGATAGTTAGAACAATTTCAGATGAACAAAGTGTTCAACAATCAAATATTCAGTGATGACATACATCAACAACAATCAAATAGGGGTCGCCTCAGGATTCGGAAAATATCGTACGCTTTAAAAATAATATATACTCCAGGTGGTGCGATGTCGCCTTGCAAAGTCAATTTTTTTGTGATAAAAGTAATAAAAAAGCTCGTAAAGATATACAGTTAGTGCACCGTGAAAGAAGAGCATATATTTTTAACAACAGCATTTGCGCCTATAGCAAATAAAACTAGCATCTGGCTATAGATTGCATTTAAAAACTTAACTGCGAGGCGCTTTATGAACTATTGTCAGGCCGTGGGAGGCAAGCTTGTTGTTATTATTTTGTTTCTAATTATGTTTCATAATTTGCTTTGTCCTAAATTTGTAAGCGCGGGTGATGGGCAAAGCGTGTCTATTGTGTGTAATAAAATCTCATTAAACGAGTGTTTTAAACAGATTGACATGCCAATACAGATTGACAATTGTTACATGTCGAAGACTGTGGACTTTCAGATTGAGTGTAAAGACGCTTTAGACTGTATCAATAGAACCATTAATGCTTCAATGCTTGAAAATTATACTCTCCAGTTAGATCGTTCAAAAAAAAGTGCAGCCATTTTATCCATAGGTAAGTGTCAAAATAATATAAACGTTGCGGCTAACTCCGCCGAAAACCATGCTTCAGAAAATCATAAGCAGATGGGTTCTTTTGATGATTCGAAAAATAATCAAAAATCATCTTTTGCTCCCGAAGAGACATTAGAAAAATTACGTTCAACGAAATCAGTTGACCCTGACGAACCCCTTTCTTTGTTGGGAGGAGGGACTGTGACGCGGCGAAGTATAGAAGATCTACAGTCAAAATATGAAGTTTTGCCTATTGATCCTAGCCAGGCTATTGTGTTGCCCGGAGGAAAAACAGTGCCCCGTGAAACAATTAACAATGTGGCTACAAAAGAAATACAGAATAAGTTGCCTAGTGAGAGCATCATGTTGCCGAGTGGAAAAGTTATCCCGCGGAAAGGTATAGATGCTTTGCAAAAAAAATAAGTTTTACAAACCATATAATCCAATATAAAAGCTGGGGCCTTGGCCGACGAAACGCGAATAAATTGACCATTCCACGGGAAATTTTGTAAGCTTCCCTTAAAATAGGACCAGCGAGAAGTTGAGATTTCTGTCAAACCCACCCCAGGAGGGAGCGATGCGGAGATCTCGATTTTCTGAGACGCAGATCGTCAAGATGCTCAAGGAAGCCGAAGCGGGTCGGCCCGTCTCGGACATTTGCCGCGAGAACGGGATCAGCGCGACCACGTTCTACAAATGGAAAACCAAATACGGTGGCATGGACGCGTCTGATGTGCGACGCCTCAAAGATCTTGAGGCCGAACACAGCCGCCTCAAGCAGATGTTTGCCGAGCTAAGTCTGGAAAACCAAGCCTTGAAGGATGTGATCGCAAAAAAGTTATAAGGCCAGCCGACAAACGCGAGTTGGTCACCTACGTCCACGTCGAGCATGGGTTGAGCTTACGCCGTGCCTGTCGAGCTTTTAGTCTGAGCAGGTCTGTGTACGGCTACCAACCCAAGGAATCCGACGACGAACGGGTGATTGAAGCGCTCGTCAGGCTGGCCGAGAAGCATCCACGATTTGGCTTCGGCAAGTTATTTCCGTTGCTGCGTCGCGAGCAACCGATGTGGAACCACAAGCGTGTGCTCCGTGTGTACCGCGCTTTGAAGCTGCATCTGCGCCGCAA
>NZ_JSEH01000047.1 GCF_000801335.2 Desulfovibrio sp. TomC | reverse complement strand
GCACATCGCCGGCCAGAAACGTCACAGCCCGAGCGGCAGCGATTTCCGGATGGAGACGGGCAAAGCCCTTGGGGTTTCTGGACAGCACGATGACACGCAAATCAAGCGCATAGACCACATCAGCCCGGGCCAGAGCCAGCAGCAACCAACACCCAAAAAAACCAGTGCCTCCCGTCAAGAAGATGGTTGCGCCGCGCAATGCCTCCCACATCCAGGGAGAGGCTTCGGTGATCCAACGGACATCCTCGTCGAGGACAGGCTCCGCTAGTTGCCAAACAGCCATATGCCTAACGCCCTCAGAGCGATATGCGCTTCTTCCTCAGTCAGGTCGTTTATACGAACCAAGGAGCCGTCATCGGTCAACATCACCAAGGGAATGTTCGTACCGACCCGCTTTTTGTCCTTACGCATTGCCTCAATAAGGAGTGCGGCATCCATTTCCGCCGGCATGGGCCGGCACACCAGAGCCTGCTCGAGGATACCCGCGATGGCCGTGTTGCGCGTCGACGCAAGCAGGCCTCGCCTGCTGCTGACGATATTCGCAAAAGCCATACCGACTAGAATGGCTTGGCCATGCGGCACCCGGTAGTTGCTGACCGATTCCAAGGCATGGCCAAGGGTGTGTCCGAAATTGAGGAGATTACGTCTGCCGGTATCGAACTCGTCGCCTTCAATGAAGCTGATTTTGACCAGCAAGGATTCGCGCACGCTTTGGCGCAACACTTCGGGCTGTCGGGCAAGCAAGGGGCCGAGCAGACCGGGCAAGGCCTCGGAACGTTCCCGGCCGCCCATAAGATACAGCTTGATGACCTCTCCCAGACCGCTGGCATAATCCACATCTTTAAGAGTGGACAAAAACGGCGTGTAAAGATGCACGCGGCTTGGCGGGTAAAAGGTACCCACGAGATTTTTATACGTTTGGTAATTCAAAGACGTCTTTCCGCCGATGCAACTGTCAGACTGCGCCAGCAATGTCGTTGGCACAAAGATCCAATGCAGGCCTCGATACAGTGTCGAAGCGGCAAATCCTGTGACGTCCTGGGTAATGCCTCCGCCAATGGACACAAGCGTCAGGTTGCGCTTGGAAGATCGGACCATGAGACGGTCATAGATCTCTTGTACCGTGGCCAGATTCTTGCGTGTCTCGTCAAAAGGGAGGATAATGACATCCTGTTCCGGCAAGACGGACAAAACACTGTCTTTATACAGATCCCAGACATTTGTATCAATGATGTAGCAAGCTTCTTGAAACTTGCTTGAAAAATTAAGAAACCCAGGATCATTTTCAAAAACAACGTCATAGTCCTTGATATTGGACCGAACTGTTATCACAGACATGTGAATCCCCCATCCACGGCAATGGTCTGGCCCGTCATGTACGAATTGGCTTGGCCGCATAAAAAGGCCACGACGACGGCGATCTCTTCCGGGCTGGCCATGCGTTGTTGCGGTATCCCCTCACAAATGATCTGGAGTTGCTCAGGCGTGTTGTTCTGACGCGTTAATTCCGTATCGACAAACCCCGGGGCGACCGCATTCACCAACACCCCGAACGGCGCAAGCTCAACTGCCGCCGCCCTGGTCAGGCCGAGAAGGCCTGATTTGGTCGTGGAATAGATGGTTCGCCGAGCTTTGGACACAACGCCGAAAACGGATGCAATATTGACGATACGACCGTAGCCTCGCTCCCGCATACCCGGCACAAGAGCACGGGTGAGACGCAATGGCGCTTCCAGATTGATCCGCAACGCGTCATGCATGGCTTCGTCACTCAGTTCAGCAACCCCAGCCAGGGGGTTGATGCCGGCATTATTGACCAGAATATCCACCGGACAAGACAAGGCGCTGCAGTAGGCCTCGACCGATGGGCCATCACCCAGGTCCATGTCCTGGCGGGTTGGGCGCAACACTGTTGCTCCCAACGCAGCAAAGCGTGCGGCAATGGCTCTCCCAATGCCTCGGGACGCCCCCGTCACCAGGGCCACGCGTCCATTCATTCGTATTTGCCCCCGGCTTCTTTGATCAATTGCTTGTAGCGCGACTCGAGCATCACAATACGCTGCTTATCTTCATCAAAGATCATCCCGTAGAAGTCTCGTTTATTTTTCAGCCACAGCAACTCGAAACCGACGGCTTTGAGGATGCCCTTCTCAGGCTCGTCGTGCAAGGCGTCCGGACACTGGAAGATCAGCTTCCGGGTTTCGTAGCGATCCAACAAACCGGGCTTGAGTTTATGGAAAAACGGTAAAGCTTCCTTGCCGACGCCGCCGCCCACGGCGCATTCCAAGCCCTTTCCCTTGGCTTTGGCGAAAAGCTCATTGGTGATGTCAAAGACGACGTCGGTGTTGATATCATCGCGTCCAAGTCCCATGGATCCGGTCAGATCCACCCGGCCCATGACCACGCCGTCCAAAATGCGGATTTCCGGCAAGGCGAGCATAGCGTCGAAATTGCGGCAGCCTTCCATGGTCTCGATATTGACTGCAATGTCAATATGTTCGAGTTCTTCTGGCGGGAAGACTTTTTCAATGGCCTTGAGATATTTTTTGAGCGCATAGGCGGTTTCAACCATTGGGGCCACGATACGATCCACGCCTAAGATTCGGGCCTCGTACATATCACGGATAGCCTCGCAACCGCCGATCTTCAAGGTCAGGCCGAGGCCGGCCACTGTGATAACTTCTTTTAGGCGCATGGCCTCTTCCAGCCGGGTGCCCTCGGCCTCGAATTCTGCCTTGATGCCGCAGACATGATGATTCTCTTTCAGATCCTTGAGGACATCGACCATTTTCCGTTCGAGATTGTTCACGAATACCTCCTTTGGATGTCAAATCAGTTGGTGATGCACATATTAGCCTGTAATTCGTCTTGGCTCAAGAAGGGGTGCATATCTTCCAGACAAGGAGATACAATACGTCCATCTTCCAACTGTCGGGAGCTCAGTTTCGGTTCGAATCCCTGGGCCGGGTCAAGCAATACGTTGACCAAAAGCGCGGAGGTGGATTCCAGGATTGTCTCCAGGTCCCCAAGAAAATCAGGTCCTTTAAGATTGCGGGAATCCAGGCCGAATCCCTGCCCCAGGCGGGTAAAGTCCGGAAAGGTCACGCCGGATTGGGGGTCTGAGCCCATGTGTCGCCCCTGGAAAAAGGCATCCTGCGTCTGCTTGATGGACAGATATCCATCATTATTCAGCACGAACAGTATAATTGGCAGGGACAGGCCGGCCATGGTCTGCAGTTCCTGCACATTCATAAGCAGGGAACCGTCCCCGGCCAAACAAATGACCCGTTTCCCACCCCTGGCCACGGCCGCGCCGATAGCTGCGGGCAAGTCATAGCCCATGGAGGCGCAGCCGGAATTGGCGAACATCCGCTGGCCTTTTTTGATCCGGCCGGCCTGAAAGGGAATGACGCAGGCGGAGCCGTTGCCGCAGACGATGACGTCGTCGTCTCGAAGCCGATCAAACAGGGCCTCGATGAAATGGTAGGGATTAATGCGGTTGCCGACAGCCTGGCGATGGCGCGGAAGCACGACCGGGTAGCGGTCCACCCGTTCCCGGCACCAGGCCAGCCAGTCGGCATGGGTGGAAACAGCCCAGGCGCGGGCATGTAAGCGGCGCTCCAGGGTCTCAAGGAAGGCGGCGGCATCGGCCTGGACCGGAAGATCGGGCTGTACCGTGGGCTTGTCCAGTTCGCAAGGATCTATGTCGACGATGATTTTGAAGGCCGCCCGGGCAAAGGAACTCCAGTTGTAGCTCACCTGACGGATGTTGAGCCGGCTGCCGATCACGAGCAGCATGTCGGCGTTTTGCACTGTGAAGTTGCCGGCCCGGTCGCCGATCGTCCCCGGCCGGCCGCAGTACAGGGCATCGCCTGAGTCCATCAGATCATGCGCCGTCCAGGCCGTGGCCACGGGGATGCCCAGGAGCCGGATCACCCGGTCAAACACCGCCTCGGCTCCGGCCAGATGGATGCCCGTGCCAACGAGCACGGCCGGACGTTTGGCTTCTGCCAGACGAACCAAAATATCGTCGCAGACCGCCTCTAAGGACTCGCCGGCCAGGGCCGGTTCCGGTTCTGGACTGTAGCCAACCAGAGATTCCGGAGCAATAGGGCTGGCCTGGACGTCGAGGGGAATATCGATCCAGCACGGTCCGGGACGGCCGGAAACCGCCAGATGCAGGGCTTTTTCCAAATGGTAGCGGATCGTTTCGGGGTCTTCAACCATGGCGGCATATTTGGTGATGCCGCGCACCATGCCCAGGATATCGGCCTCCTGGTCGCCGAGTTGGCGCAACGACTCGATGCGGCAGGCCCCCATACAGGTTTCCCGTTTGACCTGACCGGAGATGATCAGCATGGGGATGGAATCGGTCCAGGCCCCGAACACGCCGTTTAGGGCGTTGATGCCGCCAGGGCCGGTGGTCACGCAGACAAACCCGGGCGTCCCGGCCACCCGGGCATAGCCTTCGGCCGCCATGGCGCAGGCCTGCTCGTGATGGCAACACACATAGTGGAGCCGCTTTTCCTGCCCGATGGCGTCATTGAGATGCATGGCGCCGCCGCCGGTCACCAGAAAGATATGTCGGGCCCCGTGTTCGACCAGAAAATTGGCAACATATTCTGCAAGCTTCACCCAAAAACTCCAATGCCCGCAACCAGGGTCTGCGTCAGGAACCCAGCTCGTCGGCCGGTTCCAGTTTTGTCTTAAACGTGAACAATTCATGGCCCAGGAAGGAGCCAAACACCCCAAGCCCCATGACCAGGCCCTGGGCCAGCCACACCGGCATTCCGAAGACGTCGGTCAACAGCCACAGGCCGGCAATGCCAAAGACCGCATTGCCGCCGTAGACCACGTAACTGCGCAAATACTCCGTCAGCCAGGAGCCTCGTCCCTTGAAAATAAAGATCTTGTACAGCGTAAACGACAGCGTGATGCAGATCACGTTGGCCAGGACGGCAATGGGCACGAGCGGCCAGCCGGGCGTCAGCAGATAATACAGACCAACCGTCACGCCGTAACCGAGGGCGGTATTCACCGCGCCGACCAGGACATACGGCAGCCCCCGGGCTCGGATCCGGGCCGTCAAGTCGGCAACCATCAGGCTCGTTTCCCACTGGTCAGCCAGCGGCGCAGACAGGTTGCGGCATGGTCTAGCTGCTCGCGGCAAAGGCCGGGATAGAGGCCTATCCAGAAGGAACGGCGCAAAATAACGTCCGTGCCGTCAAGGGGCGCGGCCACCCGGTGGGGCATGCCTTCGGCGCAGGGCTGGCGCAGGATGTTGCCGGCGAACAGCAGCCGGGTGCCGATTTTGTGCTCTGCCATGTATTGCAGGAGCTCCTCCCGGTTGCCGGCTTCGGGCCCCAGGGTCATCAGGTAGCCGAACCAGGAAGGGGCGCTGCCGGGGGTCGCCTTGGGCAGCGTGAGCCAGGGACCTTCGAGATCCGCCAGGGCTTCGGTCAGGTAGGCGAAGTTACGCTTGCGATCCTGGATAAACCCGTCCAGCCGGTCGAGCTGGGCCAAGCCCACGGCGGCCTGCATGTCGGTGATCTTCAGGTTGTAGCCCAGATGCGAATACACGTATTTGTGGTCATACCCGGCCGGCAGCAACGGGAACTTCCAGTCGAAGCGGCGAGAACAGGTGTTGTCCACGCCAGGCGGACACCAGCAGTCCCGCCCCCAGTCCCGAAAGGACATCAGGATTTTGCGCAGTAACGGGTCGTCAGTGGCCACGGCCCCGCCTTCGCCCATGGTGATGTGGTGGGCCGGGTAAAAGGAGAAGGTGGCGATGTGGCCGAAGCCGCCGCACATCCCGTCCAACCCGTCCCGGGCATAGCGCGAGCCCAGGGCGTCGCAGCAGTCTTCCACCACCCACAGATTGTGGGTCCGGGCCACGGCCATGACCGCCGCGACGTCAAAGGGGTTCCCCAGGGTATGGGCCAGAAAAATCAGCCGCGTCTTGTCGGTCACCGCCGCTTCGAGCTGTTCCGGGCGGACATTGCCGGTTGCCGGATCGACGTCGAGAAAGACGGGGACGAGGCCGCACTGCACCAGCGGAGCCACGGTGGTGGGGAACCCGGCCGCGACAGTGAGGACTTCGTCGCCGGGACGCAGCCGGCGCTCCTCGAGCTTTGGCGAGGTCAGGGCGGCGATGGCCAGCAAATTGGCCGAGGAGCCGGAATTGGCCGTCAGGCAGAACTTCCGGCCGAGCCAGTCGGCCAGCCGGGCCTCGAAGGCGTCGTTGAACCGTCCGGTCGTCAGCCAGAAATCAAACCCGGCCTCGACCAGATTTTCCATTTCCGGCGCGCCGTAGCATTTGCCCGAGACCGGCACGGGCGATACGTCCGGGGTGAAGACGCCGGGCGTGTGGCAGGCTCCGTAATGGCCTTTGGCCGCCTGCCGGCCCAAAGCCCGGAACAGGAGGTCCAGGCCGGACGGAGCCAGCGCCCCCAGGGGTTCGCAGTCGGCAACTGCCAGGCGTTGCGTGTTCCACAGATCGAGCCGCAACGGCAATGCGCCGTCCGTCGCCTGGGGCACGAGACAACACCCGTCCAGGGCATCAGAGCCGCCGGCCGCCTCGGACACGACGTAGGCCAGGCCATCTTGCAGACGCAAAACAACGCCGCGTCCCGGCAAGGCGTCATGACGCACGATGTTGCCGGGGGAAACAGAGGAGATTTTACTCATTATAGGCACTTTCAAATTCGCCAATTTGTTGGAGGGTCAATTCGCGCAGCCCCTCGGCGTCCAGGCCGGAATGCCAGGCCTGGTACCAGCGCACTGTGGCCTCAAGGGCGGTCATGACGTCCCACCGGGGCTGCCAACCCAATTCCTGAATGGCCTTGGAGCAATCCAGGCGCAGCAGTTTGGCTTCGTGGGGATGCTGCCCGGGCTCCTGTTCAACCGCGCCGTGGCCCCACAAGGCGGCCACGGTTTCGACCACCCGCCGGACCCCCCAGGGCTGGCCGGAAGGGAGGGGAGCAAAGTTCCACCCGCCGCCAAACGCCGGGCCGCTTTCCAGCAGCCGGGCTCCCAGGGTCAGATAGCCGGAGAGGCATTCCAGGGCATGTTGCCAGGGACGCACGGAGTCGGGATAGCGGATGGACACCGCCCGGCCGGCGGCAAAAGCGCGGATGCAATCCGGAATCAGCCGGTCATGCCCGAAATCGCCGCCGCCAATGGCGTTGCCGGCCCGGGCCGATGCGACTGCCACGTGATGGTCCCGGCCGTAGGCGACGGCCGGAAAGAAGGATTT
>NZ_JSEH01000046.1 GCF_000801335.2 Desulfovibrio sp. TomC | reverse complement strand
GACTCGACACCGAAAAGGTGCCGCACGAACTCCATCTGACGCTTGGCTCCGAACGGGGCGCCAGTCATCCCTGTCCCCAATGCGGCCGAATGTGCAAGCCCCATGACTACCAGGAGTTCACCTGGCGGCACCTCAATTTCTTCCAGCATTACTGCTATCTGACCGCGCGGGTGCCCCGAGTCGATTGCCCTGACCATGGCACCCGCCGCGTCACCGTCCTCTGGGCACGGCCCGGCAGCAGCTTTACCCTGCTTTTCGAGCATTACAATGAGCAGCGGCCGGATATCGCTTTTGACGTTCATGGCCCCATAGGTGTATACGGGGAAGATCGAAAGGTGGCATGACCACCAACCCAATGACAGCTGAACCACGCCGCAAGTCTGTTTGACAAATTTGAATTATTTCAAGATGAACGGCTTTACCGTGTTCGGCAATGTGGGTCGCCCAGTATTG
Source organism: Desulfovibrio sp. TomC (assembly GCF_000801335.2). Classification (NCBI taxonomy): domain Bacteria; kingdom Pseudomonadati; phylum Thermodesulfobacteriota; class Desulfovibrionia; order Desulfovibrionales; family Desulfovibrionaceae; genus Desulfovibrio; species Desulfovibrio sp. TomC. The sequence continues at coordinate 7,007 of NZ_JSEH01000046.1, read as the reverse complement.
TTGAGGTAATCTTTGTAGGGCATTGAGATACATGCTGGAGTTTAATGTTATGAACAATTATGGATTTACGTATAACGATAAGTATTACAGTGAAAATACCTACGGAGAAGACTATGTTCCTGAGTTTTGTCGAGTGATAGAGAACGCGTCAGTGCATGGTTCCAATAACGTTTTAGAATATGGCAGTGGCATTACTTCACTGGTGCTTCTTGACTATTGCTCTAAATGGAATTCGCAATTGTTTGTGACTATCGACGATAATAAGGAATATCAAGATGCAATTTTTGAAAATAGAAATAAACCTTCTTTTTTTAAACCAATAACACAATCTATTAATGGTGAATGCAAAAATGATCGAGACTTGTCATTAAATTATTCTACTTATCCGTTATCTCTAGGGATAAAATTTGATATCATATTTATAGACGGGAGGCGGAGGGTTGAGTGCGCTTTTATATCTGCCCTTTTATCCAATCAATGTACAACAATAATTATGCATGACTATCGTCGCCTTCGCTACCAGCCAATCCTTTCAATCTTTGACATTGTTGAAGACGGACCTCAGTTTAGATTATTGCGCTTAAAACAAGAATTAAACTATTTATTTAATAAAAAGTTTGAAATAATAAAAAACATATGTGAAGTTTTAAAGTGGCATGATATTACTCATTAAATAAAAACTAATGATTAAATTTCCGACCATTGTAGAGTGGGTTTCTTCGCCGTTTCAAATGAAATTTACCTTGAGAGGATATCACCGATCGGAGCGGCGACCAGGTAAATCATGGTGATGGAGTTGGCCACGTTCCGGTAGCCCCTGGTTCTGGCCCTAGAGCGTGTCATGAACAATTGATCGTTTGAGGCTCTGCAGAGGCAATGTTCGTGCATCCTGATGGAAGTGTTGGAAGGTTCTCGGCGAGGACGAGGGGTAAAACAACATTTCGAGGGCAGGATGTGAGTCCAGGGATGTTGCTTGTAGGGCAATGTTTGCTTGTGGCTGGCGCAAGGCGCAACTTTACCGTCAGCCATCGCGTTCAATTGGATCAGCGATCAGGACCAGGCAAATTTCGGGACGCTGAGACAACGCTCCCACAGTTCTTTGAAACGAAGGGTCTCGCCGACGGGTGCAGATCGGGCTGAACAAAGGGGAAGCGAAGAACGCCGCTGGCGCGGGCGGTGTTCCTGAACCGGCTTGGCGAAATCCGCGACCGCAGCTTCGTAACCGTCAAAAGAGGTCCTTCTTACGTCTCCTGAGTTTTCTGGCATGGAGTGTCCCCAAGGGGGACGACCATGGCTGCATCAGCAACGGAGCATAGATCCGAGAAGGCGACGTATTGGGCTGGACATTTTGAGTCTTGGCGAGGCAGTGGCCTGAGCCAGGGGGCTTACTGCCGGCGGCATGGCCTTTCCCAAAGTTCATGGGGCTATTGGCGGAAGCGTTTGGCGAGATCGGCCGACGAAGAGGCAGCGCCTTGCTTCGCAATCGTCCCTGTGCCGCTGTCTGCGTCGCCCCAGGCGTACATGGCAACCGCACCTGAACCAATGCTGGTGCATGTGGGCAACGCCTTTCGCATCGAGATCAGAGGCGACTTCGCCGCGCCGGTGCTGGAAAAGCTTGTCCGCACGCTGACGCAGCTATGATGTTGCCGGCAAACGGCGTCCGGGTCTACCTGGCTCTGGGAGCCACGGACATGCGCAAGGCCATTGACGCTCTCGGCGAAGGCATCCCAGGACATGACCGTCTCGATAGCGGCGAATGGATCGCCGCCCCTTTGCTTGGCTTCGATCAGCGCTTGACCAATGCGACCGAACAGGCGCACTTTGGCATTTATCGCCTTGCCGGATGCCTGGAACTGCTGCTGGTGCTTCTTCTTGGCATTATTGAACAGCTTCGCCGAAGGTGTAGTGCCGAATGAGTTCGTCTTCGGAGTCTGGCAACGCCAGAAGGCTTGCACGCTCGGCGGCGGGTGGATTGAACGGCGGGGCATGCGGTTTCCTTCTTCTTGAAAACGCTGGTTTCAGGGAGACCGGCAGGCACCCAGCCCTTCGCAGCCAGGGAGGACCAAAGGACCTCCCAAAACAATCTCTTGATTTACTCTCCCAAAACAACCATCATCAATATTGGTTACGGGAGATCAAAGGGCGGAGCAACAACTTCAATGGGATGGACTGCCTAATGCAGATCGGCTATGTCAGGGTCTCAACCCGCGACCAAAAACCCTACTTGCAAATGGATGCATTGCGCGAGGCCGGCTGCGAGCGTATTTTCGAAGAAACGGCGAGCGGTACCAAACGCGATCGGCCGGAACTTGTAGCGGCCTATGACTATATGCGAAGCGGCGACACTCTGGTGGTTTGGAAACTCGACCGGCTGGCGCGCTCCACCCGTCAATTGCTGGAGACGGTGGAGGCTTTGGAGCAGCGAGGTATCGGTCTCAAGATACTCACCCAGAACATGGATACAACCAGCGCCGGCGGCCGGCTCATCTTCACCGTGTTCAGCGCTATCGCCGAATTTGAGAGAGAAATCATCTGCGAGAGGACCCGGGCTGGCCTGGATGCTGCCCGCTTCCGAGGGCGGAAAGGCGGACGCCCGCGTGCCCTGTCCGAAAAGGATCTGAAGCAAGCCAGGGCCCTGCTGACCGATCCGGAAATCACCGTCGAGGACGTGGCTCGCCGGCACGGGGTTGGCCCCTCCACGCTCTATCGCTACCTACCGGCAGCGCGGCAATCAGTTCAAGGGGATGGAAACTAAAAATTCTCTCATGCCTTCGGCGTTGCCAAGCTTAGCTGACTTAATAATAAAATTCATATAGTTATACAAGAACAGGTCACAAGTAGGTCATAGATCGGTCAAAAACAGGTCACTGATCGGTCGCAAACCGGGTATGTTCCGAGCACAAATCGAATATTTCAATATTTATAAATAAGTTGAGTATGTTATGCAAACAAGCCAGGGCGCAGGCCTGGCAAGTGCCCCGCAGACCAGTGAGCGTAGCGAGTGGGACCGGGGCTGACTTGCCTTTCACGATATTCTCCCGGCAAGGGCTCAGTCGCTGGAATTCGTGACGAGACGGCTCAAGCGCGATGAAAACGAGCAGCCAAGCTTAGCGTACGATTTTTTCCGTTTTCTGAGGCGACCCCTTTTTGAACTGATCTCATGGATGCCGGTGTCGTTTTTTCAAAACTGATCGCCTAGGTGGAAATACATCAGGCGCCTACACCAGTTGACGCTTCCAGGTGTCAAGCCTATTCTTAACCGGACAGTAATGAAAAGGAATCATAAAATGAAAATAGTAATTGACATGCAAAGCTGTCAATCTGGAAGCAAACTCGGAGGAATAGGTCGATATTCTATTGATTTGGTTGAACATATTCTGCTACAACAACACTCTCATGAAATATTGGTATTGCTAAACAATCAGCTTCCGGCAAGAATCAATGAGATTCGTTCGTATTTTAAAGATTTATTACCTCAAATTAATATTATTTGCTTCGATTCTTTGCCAAATACTGCAGAAGTTAGTTGTACAAACATTGCATATACGAGAGTAGCAGAATGTATTAGAGAAAAATTTATAGCGGACCTTAAGCCTGATGTGTTGTTAATTTGCAGTCTTGTCGAAGGCTATGGTGATGATGTTTTAACATCAATTGGTCATTTTTCTGCTCCATATATTACGTGTGTCATATTATATGATCTTATACCATTAATGTACTCAGACGTGTATCTTAAAGAGAAAAAAATATCAGATCATTATTATAACAAACTACAATATTACGATAAATCAGACATTTTGTTTGCAATATCTAACTACTCTAGACTTGAAGGTAGTGCGCATTTAAAAGTTAAGCCAGAACAAATAATAAACATTTCTTCAGCGATCAGTAGTTTTTTTCGTAAGAAAGAGATCAGCCCTGTCGAACGTCAGAATATTTACTCTAGTTATGGGATACAAAACGACTTTTTATTATATACAGCTAGCTTCGATATACGTAAAAACCATGGAAACCTCATTAAAGCGTTCTCTTTCGTTGACAGTAAACTTCGCGAATCATTGCAGCTAGTTTTTGTAGGAAACGGTAATGACGATATATACTCAAATCTATTTGATATTGCAATTTCACATGGACTTTCAAAGCAAAACATAATTTTCACCGGTTGCGTGGATGATGACACTCTGCTCTGCTTGTATAATCTATGTATTCTATTTATATTCCCTTCGCTTAGTGAGGGATTCGGTTTACCTATCCTTGAGGCGATGGCTTGTGGAGCACCCGTTATCGCTTCAAATACCACATGCATTCCTGATGTGGTTGGATATGAAGATGCTTTATTTGATCCAAGGTCTCCCCATGATATAGCATTTACAATCGAAAAATTTTTGACAGACAAGCGGCTCTACAACGATTTAAAGCAGCATTGTCATGATCGTGTGAATGAATTCAGCTGGGAAAAATCTGCACAAGTTGCATTAACAGCGATTGAAGATACCTTTTTAAACAATAACGGCAACAACAAATTGCAAGCAGTTTCTCGTAAACATTTAATGGACAAAATTTCACACTATTTACTCTATGGCGACATAAACGATCAAGAGCTTGTCAACATACTGGCTTGCATTGGAGCAAATGAACGTATTGTTGAATGTTATTTCAAATCATTAGCTGTAAGCAAGTACATTTACCAAGAAAAAATAGGACTTGTATCGACTTGGAACACTAGATGCGGGATTGCTTCATATAGTGAAAACATTATGAGAGACTATTTTGGCCAATTTATGGTATTTGCTCCAATTGTAGACAATCTTTTGTCCGTAGATTCGGCGAATGTAGTTCGTTGCTGGACATTAGATACGTCTGAAGATTTCAAATTACTTAACGACAACATTGACAACTTCGGTATTTCAACATTATTTTTGCAATATAATTATGGTTTTGCAGACCCGTGCATTTTGGCAAAATTTATTGACAATTTAAAAGCAAAGGGTTTGCTCATTTTTATACAACTCCACTCGACCATTGACCCTCCACAAGATATTTTGCCAAGAAAACTTTCTGACATGGCAGAATCTTTAGGGCGTTGCGACAAGATATTTGCGATGACCAACAGCGATGTACAGAGATTACAACGCATTGGAATTTTCAATGTATCGTTATTCCCACTTGGGCATAGCCAGATTGTTTCAAAGGAAATTCACTTTCAAAAGAAGGATAACGAGATAGTTTTAGCTACTTATGGGTTTGCTCTTCCGAATAAGGGAATCCTAGAGCTCATTGAATCTGTGTCAGGTATTAGTGTTTCGAATAAAAAAATTAAACTTTTACTCGTTAATGCAGAATATCCAGTGCCTGAGTCTCAGCATTTAATACGTACTGCAAAGAAATTAGCTCTTGAAACAAATTTTGCTGACAATACACTATTTATAACTGATTACCTTGCTGACGAAGAAAGTTTGGGATATTTAATGCAAGCCGATATGATTATCTACCCTTATCAAAGGTCATCAGAATCAAGCAGCGCAGCCGTTCGTTTGGGGCTTCTTTCTAAGGCACCAGTTATAGTCACACCTTTGTCTGTCTTTGATGATGTTAAAGATCTTGTTTATTTTCTTCCAGGGACAACTGTTAACAGCCTTCGTGAAGGAATCACCAGGCTTATAAGTGAATTAATTTTATCTTGTAATGGATTTGAGCGAACAAAACAATACGGTCGCCGAATGCGATGGATTTTAGCCCGTGAATATAGTCGTTTGATTCAATATTTTCATTTTAACATGTTAATTTCAAGAGTGATGTCTGAAGGATATTTTTCAAATGTAATTTTTAAAGCTTCAGACCATCGGATACAGTCAGAAATAGGAATTAAAGAAGGCGGTGTTCTACGCTCAAATTGTCAAGACGGCTTGCTGTTATACGGGCCACATATCAATTTATATCCTGGATTATACAAACTTACGGTGAAAGGGTCTGGAAACACCCCTCTTTTTTCGAATAACTTTAAGGAAATCAGGCTGTCTTATAATTGCGGTCAAAATTCTTTGCAGTACGAAATGCTTGATGGTTGTACATCAAAAGATTCTTTAACTTTGCAATTTGTAATTAAAAATAAGGCTTGCAATTTTGAGATCACAATATTTGTCAGCCATTCCGCTTCCGTTTTTATTTCTGAGTTATCATTTTCTTCAAGAAAATTTTTCCCCTAGTGCGTCTGACCTGCCCCCCTAAACCTGAGCCAGGAATTAAGTTAGGATTCTGGCCAAGGAGTAAGGAAGATGGGCAGGAAAGGACACTCTCCCGAGCAGATTATCACCATGCTGCGTGAGGCTGAGGTTGCTCTGGCTCAAGGAAAGACGGTTGACGAGGCCCAAACCCAACATTCATGCCACCAGGAATCAAGTAGCTTCGAGCAGGTCTTTGGGTGTCAGGGGCATGGCAAGTACATCAAAAAGTTTAGCCTGTTATATCGATCTTGGCGTTTCTGTGCCGGTGAACGATGCTCATCACCGTATTCTTGCTGAGCTTCAATTCTTTGGCGATGTCTCGATATGACCGGTCCTCTTCGACGAGGCGGAGCACCTTGGGGGCCAGGCGGTCGGCCTTTGGGCGATGACCAGGCCTGCGCCCAAAGGTCTTACCCTGCGCCTTGGCCGCGGCGATGCCGGACCGCACCCATTCCCGAAGCAGATCTCTCTCGAACTCTGCCAACGCGGCCATCATGGACGCGATCAGTTTTCCCTGGGGCGTGCTCAGGTCAAACTGGAGACCGGTCTGCGCGATCAGGGAAACGTTCCAGGCCTGGAGATTCTGGAGGGTCTGGACTAGGTCCGTGGTGCTGCGCCCCCAGCGAGTCAATTCTGTCACCAGGATTGCGTCGATGCGCCGGTCCTGGGCCAGGGCCATGATCTTCTTTCGTTCCGACCGCTGGTCCTTGGTCCCTGATGAGATCTCTCTGCGGATCTCCACCACCCCGAATCCTGCTCGATCCGCATAGGCCAGAAGATCCT
>NZ_JSEH01000045.1 GCF_000801335.2 Desulfovibrio sp. TomC | reverse complement strand
GAGATGGAGGAAAGCGGCATGACCAAGGCTTATGGCAACGAAGGCAGCGGCTGTGGCGAAAAAAATGTCAACGTTGAAAAAGGGACAGGGACGCAAGAGCCTCAGTCTCAAGCACTCATCCCCGTGCCTAATGATATTATTTCATTGTCAATAAAACCTCGCATTATCAACGGTGTAAGTGAGGCAGGGATGAATGCCTTCACAGAGGCTTGTAGAAACATCTTTAGTAGTTTTGCGGATGCGATTGCTGAAACAGATCCCATAAAACTTCAGCATATTGTGGCAGTTGAGTGCGAAATTACGTTCTCTCTGACTCCTTCAAATGTTCTGTTTCGGGCCGTCCCTCGCAGGTAATGCCTGCAAATAATGCAACAATCGCAGGGGGGGTGCAGTCGGTGCACTCCCCAAATCAAGGAGGCACTAATGAATTTTAATAAGCTTATCGATGCAGCCGTAGAGACCGGGGCAGAAGCTACGGAACAGCATAATTTCTCTCATTATAATGCTGTTAATGCAAGTATGAGTAATGAAGAGTATAGAATTCATTATCAAGCGCTTGAGCCAGTGGTTTCAACGCCAGAAATAGAAGCGTTAGGTGTTGCAAATAGTGCTGTGCCTTTGGTTCCTAAATCTTCTAGTCCATCAAGTAACTCAAGTTGTCCTGCGTTGAGTTATAATAATTGCAAGGACTATGGTTGTAATACTGGGCTGCCCATGAAAAATGGAATTCCTCTGCTTCAAAATAATGTGGAGAATATGTTTATTGACCCATTGTCTACATTAAAAGTGGATACCAATATTAAGAATACGATACTATCAAATTTAAAAGCAAGCAAAGAAATTAATAAAGCGCGATTGGCCGAGGTCAGAGAACATGATATCAATAATATGTTTTCTGCCTTTGAAAACAATCCGATCACCCCTTTGTCTTGTATAAATTTCAATACGCCAAATTTTGCATGGAACAACGTTTCAAGCGATCTGCGTGAAGTGATCGACTGTTTGTCGTCGGAGGTTCTAATAGATAAAGAAGCAATTTTGCTTGGTGTATTAGGTTGTATTTCGACGAGTTCGCGCGGAAGCATTGAAGTCTCTCTCTCAGATAGGTGGAAGGAGCCGTTGATTGATTATGTCTGTGTTGTAAGCATGGCTGGGACAAGGAAAAGTTCTCTTGTAAATTTTTTGCGCCGACCATTTGAAAGTTTTACACAAAATTATTTACAAGAGAACGCAGAGTCGATAGCCAGCTCCATTGAAAAGCAATCAATGTTAAACCGTATTAAAAATAAGGTCTACAACAAAAGAGCTAAAGAAATAGCAGAAGAAATAGCAAGCGATGTGCCTTGCAATTCTTTAGCCATTGAAAATTGGTTGATGGAATTTACTGAAAAAACTCGTCCTTTGTCTGGGGTGGGGGTTGCTTGTAGTCCACAACTTTTTATCGATGATACTTCAAAAAACAAGTTAATAATGACGCTGGCGCAGCAAGGGGGGTGCTTGAGCATACTTTCGCCTGAAGGAAGTGGTTATTTGGAGATGATACGAAAAGATAAAGAAATTCTAGCGTTGGTATTGAAAGGTTATGATATGGAAGAGCATGATGGTCTTTACATGGGGAGAAAGCATGTTAATTTAAAAAATCCTGCATTGCCAACGGTGTTGATGGTGCAGCCAAACATAGCATATAAATTTTTTGAAAATTCATCATTTCGTGAAGTTGGATTGACCCCGAGGTTTAGCCCATATTTTTCATCTGGCAACAGTAGTGCTCGTGGCGAATATATTTGTCAGCATACTGACAGATTGCATGTTTACGAGACAAAGATCAAGTCGTTGTTGGAATGTTGCTATACGCAAAATCAATCGCGAAATATCGTAAAACTACAGATCTCTTGTGAAGCTATGGAAGCAATTAATGATTTTAGAAGAGAACTTTTGGCAATCTTGTCTACCAATAATGTTCGCAATATGATTTCATTTTTGGAAAAGGCTCACGGGAAAGCGGTTCGTCTTGCAGGAGCTTTTCATCTGTGGAAATATGACAAGCTGTTTCATGAAAATAAGATTGGGTTAAATGAGGTTACATGCGGGATTGAACTGACCAGATTGCTTATAGCTCATGCGGAATTTGCATTTAGTGATTATGGCTTGCGTGGATATAGAGATGCTGACCGAATTATTCAATATTTACTTAGGTCGCATTTTAACGAAGTTCACTCTGTTTATAATTCACGAGAAATCGAGCAGTACATTCGCGGCATTGATCGAGAACGAGCTTGCATAGCCCTAAATATTCTTGAGAATCATGGGTACATTCGCCAGTATAGGCAAGCATGCAAAAAACGTGAGTTTATATTGAATAGTAGATTTTTCTGTCAACGAACCAATTTTATTTTTTAAGTAAAAATGTCTACGCGTCTACGGTGCGAGTTTGTAGACGCGTAGACATTGACGAAGACCAATTACTCACTTGTGCGAAATATAGATCTTTATTTGCAAGTTTATTAAAAAAACGCGCCAAAATCTCTTCAGTGTAGAAACATGAAGCTAATGCCGTTCTTTCAGGCTGCCCAGCCACGCAGTCGCAGACACGATTGCCTGGCGTATAGATGTTGAAGGTATTAACTCCACCAGCCTCCTGCCCCCATGTGGTGGTGTGACAAGCGGGCTGACGCGCACGTCTCTGATGGTGGGAATTCCCTGTTCTGACTGGGTGGTTGTGTCTGCGGTCCCCAGGAGCCTGTCGGCGGGCGCGCATATGGAGCCAAAGCCGGGGCGTGTTAATGAGGTCCCCCCCTGGGCTGGCTAATAGAGCCAGCCTCGGGGCGGGTTAATCGAGCCACCATCGTCTCCAGCCTTCGCCCGGACTTCCGCAACGGGCTATCCACTCCACGTGCAATATCGAGGAGTAAGGGATGGCCAACCGGAGGTTCGCAGTGCATGAAATTCGTCACGTAATCAGTAGGATGCGCCTAGGGGAGTCTGACCGCCAACGAGGTCATTGAGCGACTGACCAGAAAGACGTCCCACACCCAACGCGGACAATCCGGAAGCGCCATTGTGGCGCTTCTAAAAACTCAACATTCATGTCAAGCGATCTCAAATAGCTGGCCCTGGCGTGGGTCTCAGAGCGGAGGCCGGCTTGTGACCAAGCGAAAAGCGAGGTGCGCTATGGCCAAATGGATTTTGACCCTGTGTCTCCTGTTGTTGGTTTCGGGCCAGGTCTTGGCCAGTCCGGCCTCACCGACACCCGAGGAAGTGGTCCAGCCGGACGGAACCAAGCTCATGATCAGCATCAGAGGCGACGAGTTCCAGAACTGGACCGAGACCTTGGACGGCTATACCGTGGTTCGCAACCCCGCCTCCGGTGGCTGGGAATACGCCCTGCCCCAGGGGACCAAGACCACGACCACCGCTCCCGGTGCGGACGCGAGCGCACCGCCGGTGACCACCACCCAGAACCTAGTGCCCTCGGGCCTGACCCCCGGCCGGGACGCCCCGCCGGCCGAATCCAAAAACCTGCGGCCTGAGTCCAATGCCGATTTCAAGGCCCGGTTCGAGGACAGCCTGATCAAATCACGCCAGGACAACCTCCGCAGCCGAGCCACCCAGCAGGACTCCGCCTCAGACGCTACAGCATCCGGCCTCGAAGCCGCGACCAAAGCGGACACGGCCACCTGGACAACCAACCCGGTGAGCGGAACGCGCCGAATGCTGGTCATCCTGGTGAACTTCGCGAACAGGCAACTGACCACCACCACCCAGAACTGGTACGACGCGGTGTTTAACACCACACCGGGCAAGAAGTCCGTGGCCAATTTCTACAAGGACAACACCCAGCAGAAGCTGGCCATCACCCCCATCTCCCAGACCCAACCCGACAACCCCTATCCCGGGGTGGTGAGCGTGACCATCGCCGCCAACCATCCAAATTATGGAAAAAACTGGGACTACGCCACCGAGGCCGCCTGGCTGAACCTTGCCCTGGCCCAGGCCGCCAACTACGTGAACTTCAACAGCCTGGACACCAACGGTGATGGCACCATCACCCCGGCCAAGGCCGTAATCTACTTCGTCCCAGCTGGGTACGAGGCCTCCAGCACCACCTCAACCCCCAACATCTGGGCCCACGCTTGGGGCGGGACAGGCGTCATGGCTGGGACCAAGACACTAACCGACTGGTCCATCAACGGGGAACTCAACAAGTCTAGCCGGCAGATGCCCATGGGGGTCATCTGCCACGAACTGGGGCACCAGATGTGTGGGCTGCCCGACCTCTACGACACCGACAACCGTAACCAAGGACTGGGTGCCTTTTCCGTCATGGCCGCCGGTTCCTGGGGCGCGGACACGGGCGAAGACGATGGCACCACCCCAGTATCCTTTGACGCCTGGAGCCGTGCCTACTGCGTCTGGGACGCCACCCGCCTAGCCTACAACTTCCAGACCCATACGTTCGGTCACGCCTTGAGCAACACCACCCTGAAACTCTTAGCCCCCTCGGCCAGTGCCACAGAATACTACCTGGCTGAAAACCGCTACAACACCAACTGGGACAAGGGCATCCGCCGCTGGCAAAGCGACTACCAGGGCGGACTGCTCATTATTCATGTGGACAACACCATTGGCACCTTTGCCAACAACGACATCAACAAATACGTGGCCGGCTCCCACCAGGGGGTGGTGGCCGTACAGGCGGACAACTCCTGCAATCTGCTGGCAGTGCCTCAACCTGAAGACGATCCTTGCCAGGGCAACCAGTCCGTCCTGTATTACCAGGGCCACAACGCGGCCTTCACCCCGACCTCAACCCCCAACTCCAATCTCTACGCGAACACGGGAACGGCCTTGGGGTTGACGGGCATATCCTCCGTTGGAGCCACCATGGCCGCCACGGTCATGGCCCCCATTGCGGTCACAGTGCCTTATTCCATCCTTATTGGTGGAAACTGAGATGGACAGTGGTGAGTGTGAAATTGGGTATCTCCTTGGAGTAGGTGCGGAAAGGCGTCTCTGATGCTGTTAACTCGGATCCCGCCTTGCCCTTCTGATCAGCCCTCATGGGGCCACCCACCTGTCCGAAAGAGGATCGTTTGACGGACACTCGGCCGCATCCAGCTGGTTGACGGTAGACTGGTGGTCCAGGAGCCGGCGCACTTGTCGGGCATCACAATGGAGCAGGCCGACGAGGCGGAGTTGTGAAACCCCCTGGTCCCGCATGGCCTGATAGAGGGCGAGCATGAGCGCCACCATGGGCGACGTGCTGACGGTCGGCTTGCCCGGGGCCGGAGCGGACGGGGTGGGAATGTGCAGATGGTCGTCCATGTACCCGGCCAGGGCGACGTGGAGCGCGTGTTGCGCCCATTTAAGGGCAAAGGCTTCATTCTCGCCGTAGGTCATCGCATCGCTATTGCCCAGGGGTGTCAAAGTGACGGGGTAATCGTACATGGGCTGCTTGCAAATCAATTTCAGGAAGTATGGGGTCCACGTCCGCGCTACCGTGGAAGGGAACCGTCGTTTTCCTGCCATTGTGAATGGCCCAAACGTGACCGCCTTTCCCAGTCTGGCGGTGGAAACCTACCGCGTAACCATGTATTTCCCCTCAACGATCTTCAATCGTTCCGACGCCATCAACTGCTGCACGGTCCTTGGCCGCGTTCCTGGCGACACGTCCAGCTGTAGCTTGAGCAAGCCCAGGTAGGGCTCGACGACTCGCTTGATCCTCCGGCGCATCGGCTGAGGGTACTCTCATGGAAAAGCACCTGTGCCTCCCCACGCTTGTCCAGGAAGGCAACCGAACCCTTCGTGGACAGCCAGTGCAGCGGGTCAAACATCGCGGGCATGGTATCTATTCCAAATCAGTCGTTGAGAAATTTTTTCAGCATCACGCCCGCCTTGAAGAACGGCAGTTTCTTAGGCCGAACTACGGTGGAGACACCCGTTTTAGGATTCCTGCCCAAATAAGACTCGTATTCACGCATCACGAGTGAGCCAAAACCTCGGATTTCCACACGGTCGCCTTCAATCAGTGCCTGCCGAATCCTCTCGAAAAACGCATTCACAAAGTCGGCAGCCTCTTCGTCAGGCACGTTGAACCGTTCCCCGAAATCTTTGATGAGTTCGCTTCTGTTCATCCTCACCTCCCCGTGTTCGCAACGATAACGGCACCTTTCACGCGAGGCAAGATCAAGCGTCCCTGTGAAAGTTTCCTTGGTGCCACCGCCGCGCCTTGGTGTTCTTCGGCGGCACCGCGCGGCTTGTCATCGTCAACCCCAAGTGCGCCATCACCAAGGCCTGCTACCATGATCCCGATGTGCAGCGGCCTTTGTCAAGATCGCCCAGGGATAAGACTTACCGACTCATCTCCCCTTATCCGCCAAGGGAGCTCCACAAAAGGGCATCTGCGAGTCCGGGGCAAGTACATCAAGAACAACTTCCGCGCCTTGCGTGATTTCGGGGTAACAGCTGACGCCAACCACCAGTTGATGGAGTGGAGCATGGGCACGGCCGGCAACCGTGTCCACGGCGCATCACACATGAGCGGCCACTAAAGCGTTTTGCCGAGGCGGAACCCCATTCCCTCAGGCCGTTGCCCGAGGTGGCTCCGGAGGTCGTGGCCTGGGCCGGAGTCAAACTTCATGGTGGCAACCGGCCCTATGGCTGTCAACTACCACGTCCAATTCGAGCAGGGGCTTCTGTTCCGCTCCGTTTCAGCTGGTGCACCAGAGCATCTGTGGCTGCGCGCCGGAAAAAGATCATGCACTTCCATGGCCAGACCCTGGTGGCCGTCCATCTGCGCCGGAAACTCGTGGGCCATCTATTTCTTAGCTGCCCTCCTGAACAATCTCTGGGCGGCATAGCAGCGTTCTGAGTTTGAAGAAGAAATACAGGTACAAAAAATGTTGTAATCGGAAAGTTATTCCTAGTCTAAATAATTATTTGTAGTACATTAAGCGTAGAGTCTTATAATTTTCAGTTGCATTGCGTTGAGCTTTTGAAATTATAAACATTTTATGCTAATTCAAAATTAATTCATGAGCACTATAATATGAAAGTATAGTCTCATTCATCCTGATTGTCTTGCTCCACAAGATGTGAATCAGAATCATTTTAGTAGGTGGGATGTAATGCATGTATTTAAATACACTTGTTCTCACCAAAGCATAGATCGTTGCACACATTAATACGCACACCTAAAAAATATTCAATGTTTACTAGTTTGACTTAATAAAGATATGAATCGGTCTTGATCTCATTTTTGCAGTGATGAGACTAAAACAATTACATGGCAAGCTAGTAATCTCTAATTAAATTATAGTTAAGTAATGTGAAAAAAGATCATTTAGTAAATAAAAAAGTTTCAAACAAACTTCTCGCAGGCAATAAGGAGCAGCTATGTTCACTGGAAACCATGTGCTAGACGAGTTAAAGAGAGATTACCCGTACACAGACAATATACTTCAAAAACTTATACAGATGTTAGAGTTCTATGCAGGTATCCATGGCAAAGCATTGGTAGTCAGGTTTGATCTTAAATATCCAGAAGGATACAGAGAAGTGTATTTCAATGATAGCATCATGAAGTTTTCAGCATATATTGTTCAGTTTTATAAAAACCAAGGATACGATCCGTGTTACATGTGGGTAAGAGAGCAGGAGACTAGTCTTCATCCCCACTATCATTTTTTGATCTTGCTCAATGGAAACAAGGTTAGATCGTACCACTATGTTTTTGAGACGGCCAAAAGCTTTTGGGGAAATATATTAGGTGTTTCTCCTTTAGGTCTCGTTGATCATTGCACAAAAGGAAAAGATGGTACTTTTCATGAAAATGGTATCTTGCTTGTTAGGTCTAATGGAAACTACTGTGAAAGATGCTCTGATGTTTTAAGACAGGTATCGTATATGGCTAAGTTTGATGGTAAAGGAGACTACTTAGATGGCCTGAGAAATTTTGGTATGTCGCGTTTACATCGTCGTTGATGGTCAGAGATCCTAAGTAAAGTAAAATAATTTGGTTTTGCCAAAATTGTCCAATAGTTTTTGCTGTAGACTAAAATAAATTTCACGCTTAGCCAATAAAGGAGACTATTCATGGATACCGACAAGAAGCTCCCTAAGATCAGGCAGTCTGGTGTAATTCAAATTAGAGGTAAAGACGTTACAGCATATGAAAGCAAGTTGGATTATGCTCATCAAATTGGGATACGAAGTTTAGAAGTGGATGTTCTTCAGTATCAGTCTGAACAAAATGGACAAGTGTGTTTATGTAAAGCGAGACTAGAGACTGATGATGGTAAAGTCTTTTCGGACATAGCTGATGCCTCGCCCCACAATGTCCCGAGAGGATGTACTGACAGCTTTCCAAGAATAGCTTCGACTAGAGCAAAATCTAGAGTGATTTCAGATGCATTTAATGTCAAGAGTGTCGTGAGTGATGACGCTGATCCTCTTGCATATGAGGGAGCAGGGGGACACATCATCGATGTCGATTTCAGTGCTGTGGAACCTGTCCAGGGCCAAGCTTTACAGGCTGCACATGATGGTGGTGGGACCAAGCCAGCTTCAGATAGACAATTGCACTTGATCGGCTCATTGGCTTCCCAGAGGCATGTGTCTCCTGAAGATATGGCTGCCAGTATGTTTGGAAAGTCATTAAATCATTTGCAGGGTAGTGAAGCCAGTCAATTGATCAAACAATTGAAGTAAAACGGATTATGTTGAAGATAGTTAAAACTCTTCTCTCTCGAGTTTCTGTGCCAGGCCATGGCCATGTCGATTGCTGTGGTCGTTTTCGGCATCGAATAGTCGACAGATTGACGATGGCCTTGCAGGCTGGTTGTGATGCCGGCTGAGTGCCATGCCGTCTGGAATCACGAGTCCATCCATGTCCACTCCACCCTTGACCAGGGGCAGGGATTTGATGTTAATGGAAACGATCGCGTAAGCCCCGGGATTTCCATTGGCAATTCGGAGATCGGGTTGGCGGCGTTATCCATTTCGGCGTTCCTGTTGCGGCTGGTGTGAACCAACGGACTCATCTCGAAGACGGAAGTCGAGACCTCATACCGGCACATTTCGACGCGGATACTGGATGAGTTCCCCACGGCTATTGGCGATGTCGGTGCCAAGCTGTTGGATGAGAAGCACAAGCTCCAGTTTTCCTTGGAGTCCGAAGTGAAGGATCCGATCGCGACCATGAAGTCATTCAACCGACAGTTTCAACTGGGAAAGCCCGAGATCGAAGCCGTTGAATGGGCGTGGCCGCAGGAGCAGGGCGAGACCATGTTTCACATCATTAATGTGTACACCAAGGCGGCCCAGTTCCCTCGGCTAACGGCGGAGAGTGGCTATCGGCTGCAGCGTGTCGGCGGGATGATCCTGGGCATGGTCAACTGAGGTAACTGAGGTGAGTAAGAGTAAGAGCCCCATTCTGGAAGGGAATGGGGCTTGGGAAGAGTAGAGAAGGTGGGTGTTTCCCACTTAACCCCTGATTTTTGAGGGCGGGTGCTCGAAATCACGGGGGGAGACTTTTCAACGTCCCACGTTATCGCCACAAGTATGCGTGAAGCTGAGTTTAGTTCCCACTTTGCGTCACAGAGGATGGTGGGGAAAAAAACGAGTATTCTGTCTACCCAGGGGTGGACTGGGAAGATATTTGTGTTTGTTGCCTCGGGTGGACGGGGCTATTTTGGGGTCATGGATACCTTGAAAGACAACTCTAATCCCATACGTCAGGAAAAGGTGAGCGGTGTTCCCGTGAGTTGCGGAGAGTGCCCACATTGGCACCAAGCAGAAAGAAGGGTCGAGTGGGGGTTCTCATTGGAAGTTCGATTCTGCGAGGTGGTAAAAGTATTTAAATTTGACTTTAATAGCCCTAGCGATGCATGTATTGATGAATTTAAGTTGAATAATGAGGCCCAGAATGGTCAAGCTTGATCGAAATGAAATAGATATACATCCGGATAGGTCAAGAGTTGTGCGTTTGATTTGGATCATACAAGAGGTTCGAAGTAACCCACATCAAGGCATTGATCAATTTATCTCGCGTGCAGGTATTTCGCGAAGCCAATTTTATAAAGACAGAGCAAGCTTGGCTGATTTCGGCTTTACCTTTGATTATAAAAAAGGATATGGTTTCCATGTAACTGAAGATAGGCTATCGTCAGCGCAGGACCTC
>NZ_JSEH01000044.1 GCF_000801335.2 Desulfovibrio sp. TomC | reverse complement strand
TTATACTTTTTCTAACTAAAGAGTGGAAAGTAACGATGAAAAAAGATTTCTTATGTTCTCCATCCATCCAATTATCATTAGTTTTTCCAGCAAGTTTACTAAAGAGGTTTTCTGTATAAAGTTCTTCTTCTTTCCCTGTTGTCAAAATTCTTTTTAATTCCATACTTGTTGAGGCAAGAATGTTTACAGCTTCTTTCAATTCTGTATAACTGTAACTATGACCTGTTTTTTCAAGCTCTTTTTTCAATTGATAATATGTAAAGCACACCCCGATGGTGTTTTGCTTAAAATATGGATTATCAATTGCAATTTTTCGAAGAGCGTCTTCAACAAATTCTTCGCGTTGCCCTGGTAACGCATCAACATATTCACCACTTTTATTTTTAATTTTTGTCGGTTTAATAATAACTCTATAAACTTCCCCCTTGTGAACAAATTCCCTTTCAATTGGATTAAGTCCTTTCCCGAATTTATTTTTCCCAAGGATGTATTTTGGTATTGCATCATAGAGTTCAATTGTATTTGCATAATTTACATCACTAGCATCGTCTAAATCAGTTAGAGAAAAAAGTGATAATTGCTTCTGATTAGTGCTAACAATTTTACCAACCATATTACATATCTCCATTTATTTTTAACTGCTTAATCAATCTATCAACAGTTGAACTACTCCATCTTCCATGTCCAGACAATGTATCAGTATTATTGTTATTTAAAATTTTTGCTATTTTATCTTTTCGAAATCCTTGTTTGCATAATTCAGATACTTTTTCTAAAGCAGATTTTCTATCAAGTTTATTTCCAATAATAGAATTTTTACCCGACAATTTTTTACAATAATCAAGAAGTAAATTGTTTTGTTCACGAAGAAGATTTAATGAATCTTGTTGATTTTGTGCTAATTTTTCAATCCCTTCAACAAGTCTTAGCAACAATGGTTCACTACTTAACGATGCAAGCACAGTTTCGTTCTCTACTTTAATTTCACCAGAAAATGTTCCAGCGTCATACGTCTTTTTAAACTCACTTTCCAATGCAGATTCAATATCCCCTTTATTCATACCAGAATTGTATAGATTCCAAATCTTTTTCAAAATTTTTTCAGTGGATGCCGGAACAAGGTTTTTTCTACTTTGTTTTTTTAAAGGAAAAAATTGGGGGAAATTTTCAACGTACCTGCGGGCAGTAGGTTCGGGAACCCCTGCCATTTTTGCCAAGCGGGACACGGGAATCCATTCGTCAACCACGGTAGTCATCACTTCACTTCACCATCTATCCTACTTAAATAATATAATATTTTAAATCGTCACATTCGTCATTCGTCAACCACTCACTCACATTCGTCATGCCGTCATACCAGACCACTCACCCATGCTCAAGCGCAAGAGGTATCCCTGGAAATCGGGTGAAGTATACTCTTTTAGTATACTTCACCCAGTCAAGACTTCTCCTTCTGGACGAACCAAAACCACAGGTCTTGCCACACGTAAAATTACGTTGTAATATCATGTAATACAAAAGGGGGATGAAACCATGAACACATCCATGAGTTTGAGACTTTCTGAAGAATTATCTAACAAAATAAATGAGATAGCAATTGCTACGGGCCGCACCAAAAGTTTTGTGGCAGTCCAAGCATTACAGGACTTTGTGGAACGGGAAGCATGGCAAGTATCTGAAATCAGAAAAAGTCTTGCTGAAGCAGATGTTGGTGATTTCGCTACAGATGAAGAAATGAAGGCACTTGACGAAAAGTGGGGAAAACGTGATCGTTAAATGGTTGCGTACAGCACTACATAATTTAGATGAGGAGATTTCTTACATTTCAAGGGAAGATGAAGAATTAGCATTTAAAATATATCAACACATCCTGGAACGGGTAAACTCTTTGCAAAATACCCCTAACATCGGAAGACCAGGAAGAGTGTTTGGGACACGTGAACTTGTGCTGGACCATTACCCTTACATAATTCCATATAGAGTTAGTAGAGAATCTATCGAAATTTTGCGGGTCTTTCACACAAGCAGAAAGCAACCTAAAATGTGGTGATCGATTTATTATAAAATTAGTAAATTATCAGTACTTTTTTATGGTTATACCGAGGGTTTTAACCCTATGCCAAAGACTCCTTTCTTTAATTCCAAGGAGTTTTGCGGCATTCGACTGAACACCTTGTGTATGTTCAAGTGCTTTTTCGACGATAAACCGTTCTACATCATTCATATAAGCGTCTAAATTGAAGTTATCAAAAGAAAATTCAGTATTTTCATCAATTTTTTTACATGAATTTGAAATTTTAATACTATTAATATAAGACAAAACATCCCACTCACCAATTTCCTCATCAACATATTTTGAAACACTTTCCAAGCATGAAAATAATTCTCTAAAATTGCCTGGGAAATCATAATTTTGGATGTTTTTCAATGCTCTTTGAGAAATTTTTACGTTAAGAACTTCATTGCAATATCTTTTTGCAATTAAAACCAAATCATATTTGAGAGTTTTCAAGCTCGGAACAACAATACTGTTTTTTAACAATCTATAATACAATTTTTTTTCTACAAGTTTTTTTAAAACTTGGTCTTTTAAAGAACCACTAGAAGTAATCACTAGTTTAGTCCTTACGTTTCTTCTGTAAGTATCACCCAATCTTTGTACTGTTCCTGTATCAATATAATTGCAAAGCACAGATTGACCTTGTGCGTTTAAATTCTCAACATTTTCTACAACTAGCACACCACCATCAGATTCTTCTATTTTACCAACAACATCATTATAAGCACCTGTAAAAGAACCTCTAATGTGTCCTTGCAAAATAGAAAGAGTCATATCATTATGTACATCAGAACAATCTAAAGAAATAAATGGTCCATTTTTATTGGAACCTAGTTCCCAAATTTTTTTTGAATAAAGACTTTTACCTGTTCCTGTCTCACCTATGAGTAAAAGCGGATCATTGTTTTGAGAACTTGAATAAATTTTATTCAAAAAATTCAAGAAATCAGGACTGCTTCCTAAAATATTCGGGAAAAAAAATCGTGCAGAAAATTCATCTATTCCGTTCTGATTTACGCTTTCAGTTGATCTCATGTGGGTAAGCATCCTTCAAAAGAAGACGAATTCATAGCGCGTGTTACACAAAATGCCTAACATCCATTTATTATTACATAAAATTTTTCATGCAATTAATGCAAGCGGGGGGTTTTCCATATTGAAATTTGACAACACTACCCCAAAATGCTAAATTAATAAAGATAGTTAACTATCTGAATTCCCTAACAAAACTCTAACTCCCCATTACCTGGAGGAATTTTATGCAAGACCAAAAAAAACGTAACCAGAAAGGTTTCACACTCATAGAAATCATTGCAGTGTTGGTTATTTTGGGAATTTTAGCAGCTGTTGCTATTCCTAAATACCAAGACCTGAAGCAACAATCTGCTGATCAAGCTATTAAAGGAGCACTTGCTGCTGGTGCATCACAAGCAGCAATGTCTTATGCTAAAGCTACAATGACTGCCCCAGCAACTGCACTTGCTACTGCTAAAACAGATTTAACAACAAATTATGGGACTCTTGGAGATTTTACTTATACATATGCTGTTGATGGATCAACAGGCATAACTGTAACTCTTGCGGGTGGAGTTGCCAGCACTAGTGGTAAAGATATTTGGGACTTGAAGTCTTCCTCTGCTGTACTTACAAAAACCGTTACATTTGAAAATGCTGCTGTTACTCCTTAAAAAGGAGTAAAATCTAACATCTATGGTCAATTGCTCGTATTTTCTTGGCAATTGACCATAGATGTATTTTTTTTTATAACATTATAAATTGTTGCTCTGCTTACAGAAAACGTACGTGAGATAAATGCTTTATCTTCTCCAGCATCAACACGCGCAACGATTTCCTTTACCTGTTCATCCGTTAAAATTGATTTCCTACCACAATGTTTACCTGCTTTTTTTGCTGCTGCAACTCCTTCTCTTTGTCTTTCCCTAATCATTGCCAATTCAAATTGTGCCACTGCACCCATTACCGCAAGCTGAAGATCCTGCATCGGATTCTTTTCCCCCGTGAAGATCAGGTTTTCCTTGTGGAATTTAACCGTGACACCTTTGGCCGTAAGGTCCGCTACCAGGTTCAAAATATCTGGTAGATTCCTGGCAAGACGATCCATGCTGTGAACCACCAAGCAATCCCCTTCCCGTATGAAGTCCAGGCAGGATTTTAAACCGGGACGATTTGTAGTGCCACCAGAACAATGATCCTCAAATTCCCGGTCAAACTCACCATTCGGTAATTGCCTAAGATTTGATTGATCGGTGGTGCTGCATCTTCGGTAGGCAATTGTTTGTCCGCTCATGTAAGTATCTCCTTGTGCCTGTCTTGTCTAAAAAGTTCTAGAAGAAATTAGAATTTGTGTCAACAATTAAAAATGGAACTTTTTAGACGCGCTCGATCCAGAAACCACGGTCAAGCAATCCGTGTCGCTAAAGTATACCTTGTTTGAAATCAAAAAATCGGATGAGGATCAGGTTTGGAGTTCCCCAACCTGTTTCCTCATCCTGTTGCCATGAACCACTGACTCCTGGTCCATCCTGACCAAAATCCCGTACCCACAAGGGCAAAATTTCGACGGTTCCTTCTCCAGCTGGACCTTTGCCCGCAAATCTGGGGAATGCGCTGTACGGGACGTTTTGACGGCATTCCGTGGACGCATGTCCAATTATGAATTTTCCATCGTCTTAATCTAGCACAGTTAAGCATTAATTACCCATAATTTTGATTTATTTAAAATTTCCAAATTATTTTCACTAAAGAGTCCAACTTACAACAAGTTGTATCCTAAATAAGACATACCCCTGATTTGCTTGTTTGTGTTTGAGGGAAAGCAACACTAGCAACACAACATCATCCAACCACCTTTAAACATAAAATACATTGTAAAGTCTTTTCGAACAACTGTTTGCAGTTGCGAGAAAAGACATTCAATCATGCTTCATGATTGAATGTGAAACATCAACTGCTTCAATAAAAACAAATATGAAGCAAAAAAATATCTTTAACTCCTTGTGAAGTAAAAAATATTTTTAAATATAATCAATTATTACGGTATGTTACATTAAAATAGAAGAGATTTAGTTTCCATCTTCCCAAATCTCTTTATAGTTTAAACTTTTGTAAACTTCTTCGGTTTGGGTATTAAAATCTTCTTTTCTTTTAACTGCACGTTCAATTTCTTGTTCATGTCTAAACTCAATTGGTGTATTTGCCATTTTCCCATCAGCATTTTTGATATGCTTAAAATCAGACTTTAATCGTCTAATGATTTGTTTATAAAACTTTATTCGTTTATAATATTTAACTCTTGAATTTGCAGGGTCATTAAAAATCCTAGAAATAGTATGTTTATCAAAATTTATTTCGTAACCAACATTAATTCTTGCAAAGTATCCTTGTGGTATTGAATAGAACATTAAAAACATTTTCAGTGCAAAAACAAAATTTTTCTCATCCAACTCATTTTTTATTAAACTATCTAAATCATTTTCAAGAAGTTTTGGACTTAACATTATATTTCTTATTTCAAGAATATGATCTTGTAATTTTTCACAAACATTTGTTTTAAAATCACCCATAGAAACAATCCTTACGTATTCATTTTTGATATAAATATTATAGCAATGATAGATTATACGTAAACAAAGATAATACTAGAGGAATAAATTAATGTGGGAATTTGAAAATTGTAATTTTGGAATGGTCGCAACGAAACAATTCAATGACAAAAATCCAAATCTTGTGTTGAGCATGATTAAATCGTTGAAACAAAGACATGATATAAATGTCTTTGTTTACAAAAATGATATTGGTAGTATAATTGTCAAAGGAGTAAAAAAATGAAAACAGAAGCAGGAAAACCAGTTGTAGCAAGAATGGATGCTAATCTTTTAGATAAAATACAAAGCATATCTGATTCTTTGAATTTAAGTAGGTCAGCAGCAGTAAGATTACTTATTCACGTAGGTTTGAAACATTTCGATACATTGTAAACGTTTTATAGCAAGAATGTTAGTAAACGTTTGAATTTTGATCACACTTAGCATAATGCAATAGATTCAAATTCATATGAAGTATCTTCACATTCAAAAAGGTCAAGTTCTTCGTTGTAGAGTTTTAATGAATTTTCGTCATATAACAGTTCGAATGTGGCACATTTTCCATTTCGATTTTTCACGATTTCAAAAAGCACATGCCACTTACTATCTATATTTTCATCTTCAATAGAAATGTTATAAGACCTTTCTTTTTTAACACGGAATACAGCATCAACACCATTCCTCATAAAAAATGCCGTATTTAAACGTGATGCAATGCCAGTTTGATATGCAACTACAACAGGAACACCATTTTTAGAAGCAAGCATTTTTATTTTTTGCAAAACTTCAGAATATTTTTTTCCATAGGCAAGCACTTGAAAATAATCAATAAACAAAATTCCATTGTTTTTTATGACAGCACATTCTTTTTCAATATCGTCAATTTTTAAAAGAGTGCTGCATAAAAATTTTAACTTACTTTGCCGTAATTTATTTCCTGCGGCAAAAAGTTTTTTCATTTGAAAGATATCGGGACATTCATATGGAAAATTTTGTATGTTGCAGTTCGTGTATTGGAACAAAATCCTTTTAACAAGCGTTTCTTCGCAAGCATCTAAACTGCAATACAACAATGGAATATCGTACAAAACACCCATATTAAATGAAATAGACAATAACAAGGCCGTCTTAAAACTTCTTGGAGTACCTGCTAAAATATACAATTTTCCAACTTCTAAACCACCAGTATAAAAGTCAAAATTCATGATTCCAGTTGGTTTATGTTTAACTTTGAATTCTGATTTAGTAGAATCGTGAATCTCATCAAAAACCTTCGAAATAGTTGTTTTCATGATTTATAAATTCTTTAATTTGCCAGTTTTCCATGGAGAAAAGCACACGCGATCTGCGGTATCACTACTTTTAACTATTCTGCTTGTAACCGTGCAATGTTTTAACCACACTCCATTTTCAAATATTCCAGTAAGGTTACAAATAAAATGAATGCAGTTTGAGCATGTTTCCATAGTACACCCTTCATTTTTTAGGTGGTTGCAATACCGCAAATCACCTAAAATTAAAGAAAATAATACTATGGTACAAAAGAAAAATCAGAAGTAAACTTAATTTTTTTGAAGAAACAAAAAAATGGGAGCTGAAAACTCAGCTCCCATTTTTAGAATTGTGTCAATAAAGTCTATGCAAACATCCAACTGTCACAAATATTTCCTTGAATGAATAACTGTTCCATTGCTTCATTATTCACTCCACCTTTTGGGACAAACACCACTGAATATTTCCCATCTGTCTTTACGAACACTTCAAACCCTTTTGACATAAGAATGTGTAGTGTTTCGTCTAAAATCTATTCTGCAAAAGGTGAGAACCTGTTTAAGCACTGAAAGTAATAATAAAATCCTAAATATTCACTTTTCCTTGGTAATTTTTCAATATCAAAAGCAATATTTCTTAAAATTCCTTGAAAAACACCATTTTGCTTCATTTCTTCCACACCATCATACCATTCACCTTCTTTTACAACTTTAACACCGTTACGCTTGTAAGAAGTTACATTCTTTGAAATTTTCTTTTCTTCTACATTGTTTAACATTATATAATCCCCTTTTTGCTTTTTCCCTTGCGGGCAAGGGCAATTATACTCGGGGGGAAATCCATGTAAAAAAAGAAAATGAGAAAATCTTGGGGAATTTTATGGGGACACCAACCAGAAGAGCGGATTCTGCCCGTGGTAGTATTTTGGGAAAAGAAGACGGGAACCAAGATCGAAATTTGTGCCAGGAAGCAATCTAATCCGACCTAGAGCAGTAAGAATCAGAAATAAAAAAGTCCTAACCAAATGTGCAGGGTCACTTTAATAAAAAAACAACAAGTACATATTGAACTTTACTTTTCCGGTGGGATCCACCATGTATTAGCAAAATTTGAAGAGACCAAGGTAATAACAGTGTTCTTATTTGCATTCTGCTGGGTTGATTTTGAATACACAGCACCTAAAATATTAGTGCCCTCATTCAAATTAATTGAATGTGCATAGACTGTCCCGACCCAACTTGAACCTTCATTGAATGATACCGTACCATGACTCTCCAAATATATACGTTTTGCATAACGTTTCATTTTATCTGTTATGTTTGCAGGGTCAAAAGGATCGCTCCATGTTTTTCCATCTTCCGACACAATTATTGAGAAATTTTTGTTAAATGTAACATCTCCAGTAACTAAAATATTAATATCACCACTTGACAAGTCAAACTTGAGTGTTTTATTTTTATTATTTAACGTAAAACTACTTAAGTCAATGGAATGATAGTAAGAGTCATTGTTGTCCTTTGCACTAAATGTATATTCCGACTGATCTTGCACCAAGACGGCCTTGTTGGAAGTAAAATTTGCATCTTCAGGCACAAGAGTTGGTGTGCTACATCCAGTTGGCAATTTATCGGAAATATTAGTCTGATTGGTATGATATTTTGCTCCACTTCTATTTGCTATTGTTGTCTGTGAATATACTTCTCCCAACAAATTGATAGAATTGATAGATACTTCATGCGCGTAAACATCATGAACAGTTGCATTTCCTTGGATAGTTACTTTCCCGCTTACGTATAATGTTCCTTCTACAGTCCCTCCGTTTAAAGTCAAGTTTCCAACGACTCTTACGTCTCCACCAACGTAAGAATCACTATTAAACGTCCCATCACCTTTCATGCAGATATCATTCAGTACTTCTGCACCGCTATTCAGTATTACAGCACCATTTGAATTTACGTTTCCTGTCACTTTTGCATCTTTGTTAATTGTAACACCTGATGCAGAATAAATTGAACCTTTCACTGTACTTGAACTATTGAGTGCAATGCTGCCAGACCCATACATGGCAATTTGGTCGGAATCATTGACAACTGCAGGAGTGAATTGTATAATAGCAGATGATAGTAATTTATATTTTGCTTGAAGTGAACTTCCGAATGTGTCACCTTGAACCATCAAAGAAAATGAAGTGTCACTTACTTTTGCTGCCGTTAATGAAAATGAACCTGAATTATTGTCTAAATTATATGTATTGGACCCTTTTGTTCCACCAGAATTCAATTTTGACACCAAATCTTCAACTTTTATTGTACTTTGACTATCAAATGCGACCCCCTTTGCATATTCCACACCGGAGTATGCTAAATTCCTTGCTATATTCGCTTGATTAAACTCTAACTGATTCAACGTAGATATTGTAGACATTTGGGACATGCCAACTGACAGGCCTGCAATCGCAAGAACTGCAACAATAATCAAAATAAGCGAAAATCCACTATTTTTATTCAAACTTTTTTGCATTTTTTCCTACCCACTTATGTAAATAGAAGTTGAAAATGATTTTTCTGTACTATCTGAAAATTCAGTTTTGAATGTGATTGATAATTTTTTTTGTGATAAGGATGTTAAAAAATAAGTAACGTTGTCAATTAAGACATGGTCCGAGTCATCAGAATTTTTATGGAGAACTAAATTAGTACCAGATTTTGATATTGTTCTTGTTGCACCGTTATACGTGTATGTCAATACGTTACTTGCAACAGAAATACCTGTTGAATTTTGCATCTCTAAAATAATTCTTAAAAGTCCAGCTTGGTTTTTCTGAATCTGCTGATAGTTTTCGTCCGCATTAACATGAGTTTTAACAGAATTGACGTAACCTCTTAAAAACACCATTCCAATCATTCCAAGAAGTACTAGGACACAAATAATTTCTATTAATGAAAATCCGACTTCAGGACTATTCGTTGCGCTAGTTCGATTGGATAGTAAACACATGGTAAATTTTTTCACCGTTGATGCTGGTAATTGTAACCAAAAGTGCGGTCGAAAGACTTCCAACGGTTGTTGTTTCTGCTTCAACTTTTTTAAGTGAAGCGTCTGAATAATAGTTTGTTGAAAACTCTTTCACTTTTGCAGCAAATGCATCCAAAGTATTTTTGGTCGGGGAAGAATAATTCATGTTATAATCTGCTAAAATTGTTTCCATTGCTTGATTAAGACTTGAAGAAACTTGAAGTCTTTCAATCGGTGTATGAGAAGACATTGCTCCTGATAAAAAATATGGCATTGCCATTGCTGCTAAAATCGAACCAACAACAAAAGTTATAATTATTTCAATTAAAGTGAAACCGTGTTCCAACTGTTGTTTTGGATCATTCACGGGATAAACCCTGTTTCAGGATCAATAGCAATTGAATAAGGCAAAACTGGGCCTGTTTGTGGTTGTCCTGCCTGGTTAAATTCATATGGTTGCCCTAATTGGTTAAACGAAATTGAAAAAGATCCACTGTACTTTTGAAGTGTATATGTACTGATTGTTGTTGTATCTTTTTTCACTAAAATAGTTTTACTTGAAACAACAATATTCCAGTTTGCTGTTGATATATCTGACATTGCCCTCATTATTGTTTGACGTAATGCATCTTTAAGGACGCTTGCATCAACCACATCTTCTACTCCTTGGTCAGTATTCTTTGGAACAATTGCAACTGCTATCACTCCAAGAATGATCAAGGAAACGATAATTTCAAGAAGTGTAAATCCTTTATTGAGCTTCATTTTTAAAAGATCTTTTTGTCAAAATCATAAGTGGCAGTTGCGCTGCACTGTTGCACAACAAACTTATAAAAATATATTTAATATTTTCTTGTATTCCCAAAGAACTAAACATGTAAACATGTAATATTATAATGACAAAAAACGATGTTACGATAGAAATATCATTCATAAACCGCAGGTTGTCTTTTTTAAATACAGACTCAAGCGAGGGAATTAGCGCAATAAATGCTAATAACAAGCAAAAGTTAGATATTACTTTCACAGGTTCTAAACTAACATTGCCATCACTTGAAGTTATAGATAATGATAGCGCAATGTACAGGTACATGAACGCAACAGCAACCCGAATAATTTTTAATGCTGACCGATCTTCAATGTCTTTTTTCCACCACATAAGATTTCTCCCCCACTTTTACCCTAAAATACAATTTCTTTGGAACTGTGGCAATGAGGAAGTTGCCTTTCCCTTTGACAAGTAATAGCGCAACCAGCTGAAATAAAACAATTAAATTTCACTGCTTTCCAGGCAGAGCGGATAACCCGCGAAAATGCCCAAATTTTGGATTTTCCTTGCCATCGCGGACTACGACCCGGAAAGCGGTACAGGACGAAATCCTGGCATGGTGCACCGGCAAAAAACCGCTGGTTTTGGGATTGGGGAAGGTCGGTGTGCAGGTGGGGTGATTGGAGGACGAAAAAACAGACCTGGTAGTTTTTTGGGGTATGGTGTGGAGCTAAAACCAGACCGGAAAGGTATAGAATACACACATGAAATCCCTCAAAGACCATGAAAAACACCACCATCACCAGAAACCCCTTTAAAATGCGATTATGGAGGTTTTCGGCATGAGGATGAACCCTAATGCGGGTTTGGGGAGAAACGGCAAATTGGGAACGCTAGAAGGGGCAAGAATCCGGCAAGAATTCACCCGATGGTTTCCCCATGGCACGGATGCAGGATTTTAGAGGAGAATTTCTTGGAAGGATAACCTGGTTTTTCCAGGGTGGTGGATTGGGTCTTTGGGTTTCGGTCACGTGATCCAGCTCAATGCATTCCACCGGACCAAATGGCCCATGGTTTTCTGTGCGGAATCTAAACCTGGTTAAAATTGGGGTGAACGCTGGACCACCGAACACCTTCCACCCTCAATGGAAAGGGAGCGTAAGCGGTTTCCTTCATGGGGATTTTGGTTTTTGAGCAACGAGCAATATTATATAGAACCGCGCTCTTGATTTTTTCTTAAAAGGGTTAAGAAAGGAGGGATTTGGAAAAAATTAGCATTAAATTATTGATTTTTATAATTATTTACCAGTCTGCCGGGGAATCAAACCTCACTATTTCGGGGAATCAAACCTCACTACCGGGAATCAAACCTCACTATTTTGGGGTTTTCGGGGAATCAAACCTCACTATTTTTAGACCCAAAAAAAGGTGATTTTCGTCTCCGGGGAATCAAACCTCACTATTTGACCAAAACCGAAAACTTAACCTCCTTTATTCTTTAGATTTTTCTATTGCTGATTTTTTCTCTTGAACAAGAAAATTTGTACGTTTGATTTCTGACACGAAGTAACCAGTTGGAATTAAAGTATATTTGTAGTCACCATTTTGGTTTTTAAAAGACCACGTTTCCAAAACCTTTTCATCCTTCAATTGGTCTAACCCTTCTGCAATGTATCTATGATTATTACTACTCCTTGCATATTTTTTCATTCCGCTGCCGGATATAATTGTAGATGCTGTTATCTCATAGGGTTTCAGCATGGATGCTTGAATGTAATTGTGACTCATTCTTTTATGTAAATATCTTGCAAGAGCATTTGTGTATTTCATACATTTTTCGTAATTATATCGTCTAAACGTTGTTTCGA
>NZ_JSEH01000043.1 GCF_000801335.2 Desulfovibrio sp. TomC | reverse complement strand
ATTGCCTGTGGAACCAGATGGCGAGCGGTATTTGGAGAGGCGCCTGGACCTCCTTCGTGAAGAGCTTGCCAAGGTCAACGCCCTCGCCGATCAAGGAGCATTGCCGGATGCCACCTTCAGTAAGGGGGTCTTGAGGGTGACGCCTTTGACCAACCTCGTCCCCGAGGAAGCGGCTACAGCCATGCGTTAGGTCTACGACCTGATGCCGCACATCCGCGTCACGGAGTTGCTACTGGAGATGGACCGCTGGACGAACTTCTCTCGGCACTTCACCCACCTCAAGAGTGGCAAGCCGCCTTCAGATCCCACGTTGCTCCTTACGGCAGTCTTGGCCGATGGAATCAATATAGGCTTGTCGAAGATGGCTGAGGCCTGCCCGGATGCAAATTATGCCAAACTTTCCTGGTTGGCCGCGTGGCAAATCCGGGACGAGACCTATACCAAGGCCCTGGCTGAACTGGTCAATGCTCAACATCAGCAACTGCTTTCCAAAGTTTGGGGCGAGGGCAACACGTCTTCCTCGGACGGTCAACGATACCGTGCCGGTGGGCGTGGGGAGCCCGCCGGGCAGTTGAATCTGAAATATGGGACTGATCCATCGGTGATGGTCTACACCCACATCTCGGACCGATATGCCCCGTTCCATAGCCGAGTCATCAATGCCACAGCTAGGGATGCCACCTATGTTTTGGACGGCCTCCTCTACCACGAGTCGGATATCCGGATCGAGGAGCATTACACGGATACAGCAGGATTTACCGATCACGTCTTTGGCCTGTGTCATCTCTTGGGCTTCCATTTTGCTCATCGCATCAGGGACCTTGCGGACAAGAAGCTCTATCTCCCAGACCGAGATAGTGAGTACTCCGCACTGGCGAGCCTCATCGGTGGAACACTCCAAAAGAAGCATCTGCTGGCGCAGTGGGATGAGGTTCTTCGACTGGCCACTTCTATTCGGAAGGGCACAGTCACGGCTTCACTCATGCTCAGGAAGCTGGGAAGCTATCCTCGTCAAAACGGTCTAGCATTGGCCTTGCGAGAAGTGGGACGGATCGAGCGGACCTTATTCGTTCTCCAGTGGCTTCAGGATCCCGAGCTACGCCGGAGAGTCCACGTCGGACTGAACAAAGGTGAAGCGCGTAACGCCCTGGCCCGTGCGGTATTCTTCAACCGTCTAAGTGAAATGCGGGATCGAGGATTCGAGAATCAGAACCACCGAGCCAGCGGCCTAAACCTTGTGGTGGCCGCCATAATTCTCTGGAACACGGTCTACCTTGAGCGCGCCCTTGAGTTGCTTCGGAAGAAAGGCGAGCCTATTCGGGAGGATCTCATCCGGCATCTATCCCCTTTGGGCTGGGAGCACATCAATCTCACGGGTGACTACGTTTGGAATCTCAGCAAGCACGTCATCCAGGGACACCTGAGACCCTTGCGGAACCCTTAGCGTGCATAAATTTCCGTTCGGTGACGTGACCCCCGCTACGTCCGCCCGGCCGGGGAACCCCGCCAACTGCATCATGCCGCCTCGCACAACAGGCCCCGACGCGCCCACAAAAGCGGCACAACGGAACACGCTCCGCACCCAACGCTCGTTATCCGCCGGCTCCGGATTCGGCTGCCCCGACCACCAGCGGATGCGCTGCATTCAGCCACAGCTGGGCCGCGCCGGTCAGTTCAAAACGCACGGCAAAGGCCGCAGCGTCCGGCCTGAAAGCAAACTGCGTCCGATTGTCAAAACCTTCCCCTCGCTCGGGGAAATCCCCAAAGCCATGCGTCGTCCTGGCCAGCTCGCGGCCGTCGGCCGCACTGGCCACGACCGTTACCGTCTGCCCCGGGGCAGTCAGGCGCGGACAGTAGGAAACAAGGGCCTGCCCCGCCGCTGCCGGACCGCTGACGGCATAGGTCAGAGTTAGCGGTTTGCCCGGGTCTTCGGCCTGGATATAACTCCCCCAGTTGCGCACGTTGACGGCCTCGGACGCTGCCGCGCTCCAGCCGCCGTCGGTCCGGGCCACCCGGTCGGCCACGGGAATGGCGAGAAGCCCGGTTTCCGGACGCGGCCGGTAAAAGGCATAGCGCCCCACCCGTTCGGCCGGCTCGAAATACAGATGCAGCAGGGACAAAAGCTTCTGGCTGATAAACACCTGGGAATCGACAAACCGGGCCGCCCGGCGTTTGACGATGTCGGCGGCCATGGGCGAGTCGGCGGCCGGGGCCAGCCCCAGACGGTCATACAGGTCGGTTTCAAAGGCGTCGTAGAGCCTTAGGCGCGAAAAATCCGGCGTCCCGGCAAAAAGATAGGCCCCTTCGGCGTCCATGAGCACCGGGCCGGGGACGGCAGCCAGGGCGGCGCGCACGGCGGTTGCTTCGTCCACCGCCGCCTGGGGCGGGGCCAGGGACAGGGCCGACGGCCCATGCAGGGTGATGCGGACCGGGACCAGGGCGGCCAGGACCAGGACGGCCAGGGCCCGGGCCGCCGGTCGGCCGCAAACCAGGGTCCCGACCAGAGCGGCAGCCCCCAGGGCGGCCGCTGCCGAAACAAACAGGAAATGGTTGGTGTCCGAGCCGCTCCACATGAGCGTGCGCCACAGACTGGGCAGATAGACCAGGAGCAGCAGATCGGGCAGGGGCAGGCGGCGGCGCAGGCCGCACACGAACAGCCAGCCGGCGTAGGCGGCCAGCAGCGGCCAATGGCCGGACAGGTAGGCCGACGCCCGGGCCAGGGCCGAGGCGGCGCTGTTGTCGGCGGCAAGCCCGCTCATGGCCTGGGGGAAGAGGATGGTCTGGGCCACGAGCCCCGGCCCGAACCAGAGCAGGGAGGCGGCGGCCAGGACCAGTCCGGTCCCGGCCAGACCGGCCAGCGCTGCCCGGCGCTGCGGCCAGGACAGGCGGTAGGCAAAAAGGCTTGCGCCAAACGCTGCGGCCAGGGGCCAGACCTGCTGTTTGCCCAGGCAGGCCAGGGCCATAAGCGCCCCGGACAGCAGCAGCAGGCGGCGGGACTGGCGCGCCCGGCCGGCGGCAAAGGCCAGACAGCCGGCCAGCAGACAGCCCACGGCCAGACTGTCGGGTTTGCAGGCAACAACCACCCCGGCTTCGGGCGTGGCAAAAAAGGCCAGGGCGGCCAGCATCCCGACCAGGGTTCCGGCGGCCAGCCGGCCCAGGCCAAAAAGCGCGGCCAGAAGCAGCATGCCGCCGGCCAGGGCGGCCAGCTTGCCGGCCAACAGTCCCGGACCGGCCAGGACGGAACAGGCGGCGGTCACGATGTAAAAAAGCGGCGGATAGAGCGTTATGAGGCGCGGCCAGGCCGGTTCGGCTCCGGGATAGATGGCCTGGCCCGTACGAAGCAGCCAGCCCTTGAGGGCCTCGCGGCCTTCGATGGGGTTGGTGGCCAGGGGCGAGAGCAGTTCGGCCAGCCGCACCTGGACGAGCAGGTCCACCCCGGCCAGAACGAGGGCGGCCAGGGCATAGAGCAGGCAACCCCGCACGAACAGGGCGTCTGGTCCCGGGGGAAGCGGCGCATCGCGGCGACGGCCAAAGAGCAGGGCCAGAAGCGGCAGGGGCGCGGCAGCCAGCAGCGGTTCGCGCCAGTTGCCAAGCACGACGGCCAGACCGAGCAGGCCGGCCAGGAGCCCGGCCGGAACAAGGGTTGTTGCCGGGAAAAAATGTCTGGAGAGGCGGCGCATACTGGCGTTGTGTCAAAGGCCGGCGGCTCTGGCAAGACCGGTCGTCCCGAAGCGGGCTTGGCCGGAGGGACGACCGACCGGCCAACAAGTCCTTGCCCGTGGTCACAACCGACGCTACAGGAGGGGCCTGGGGGATACCACGTGAGCCAGGATTTCGACGACTACGCGGCCAATTACGAGGCGCTTTTGCGCCAGAGCCTGGGGGCGGCCGGGGGCGACATCAGCTTTTTTCGCCAGCGCAAGGCGGCCATTGCCAAGGCGCTTTTGCGCGCCCGCCCGCCCCGGCGCATCCTGGAATACGGCTGCGGCACCGGCGGCAACCTGCCCTATTTGCAGGCCGCCTTTCCCGGGGCGACCGTGGCCGGAGGCGATATTTCCGAAAAATCCCTGGAGGAAGCGGCCAGGACCGCGCCAACCGCCGCCCTGTACCACCTGGGGCGCGACGCCGTGCCGCCGGCGGCCTTTGATCTGGTTTTCGTGGCCGGCGTGCTCCACCACGTGCCGGCCACGGCCCGGGGGACGGTCCTGGCCGCCATGGCGGCGGCGCTGGCTCCGGGCGGGCGGCTGCTGGTTTTCGAGCACAACCCGGTCAATCCGCTGACCCGGCGGATCGTGGCCCGCTGTCCCTTCGACGCCGGGGTGACGCTGCTTGCTGCGGCCGAGGCCGAAGGGCTGTGCCGCGAAGCCGGCTTGCACGACATCCGACGGCGCTATGTCAGCTTCGTTCCCCCGGCTCTGGCCGCGCTTGCCCCCCTCGAGGCGCTTTTCGGCTGGCTGCCCCTTGGCGGACAGTATTGCCTGTCGGCCCGGAAGGGACCGTCTTAGAAAAAAGCAACAACCGGGCGCCAACCCTGGGCGCGGCCGAGCCGATCCGGCAACGGCTTCTGGCCTCCCGTGTCCGAAAGGGGATCGTTTAACGGACACTCGGACGCATCCCGCCTTGGGCGCGCAACAGCGCCACCCACCGTGTCTCAATAGAATGGTACGATTTCTTTTGCAGTGATGGGGCCTTTTACGTTACACTTTCGGGCATGGCGCACACCCTGATCGGCTATGCTCGATGCTCGACGGAAAAACAGGATCTCGCGGCCCAGCAGGATGCCTTGCTCCGGCTCGGAGTCGCACCGGATCGCATCTATACCGACCATGGCTTCACCGGGACGAACCGCCTGCGGCCTGGTCTCGACCAAGCGCTGGCGGCTGTACGCAGCGGCGACACGCTGGTCGTTCCGAAGCTTGACCGTCTCGCCCGTTCAGTGCCGGACGCGCGCGCCATAGGCGACAGCCTTGCCGCGCGTGGCGTCAAACTGCAGCTCGGGGCGAGCGTCTACGATCCGACCGATCCGATGGGAAAGTTGTTCTTCAATATCCTCGCCACCTTTGCCGAGTTTGAGGCAGACCTCATCAGGATGCGGACGCGCGAAGGCATGGCTGTCGCGCGTGCGAAAGGAAAGCTGCGTGGGAAAAAACCAAAACTGACCGATCTGCAGCAAAAAGAGCTACGTCGTATGTACGACACAGGGAACTACTCAATCAGCGACCTGGCTGAAGTGTTTTCGATAGCACGGCCAACTGTCTACCGAACGCTCGACCGACAGGCAGGGGGAGTTGCGAAGACAGAAACCAGGTAGAGCGACGATTCCCAGGGCCGTCTGGCGATCATGGCCACACGCGCCGCCTTCGGGTTCCAGCCCGGCCAGCCCCTCCCCCCCAAGACAACGAGAACCTCAAGATTTCCCCCGCGTCACCGGGCAGCGGCCGCAGACAATGCCGTTTCGCAGATCGTGGCGGCCCGGATCGGCCAGAAGCGCCCGGGCGGCCTGGTATTTCTCTCCATTCCACAGCTTGGGCAAGGGTGTTTCAAAGACGTTGCCGAAATCCACGCCCGGATCGCGGGGGTCGCGGCAGCAGGGAATAAGCCCCCCGTCCCAGTTGATGTAGGCCGAGCGGTAGAGCCAGGAACAGCCCGGGGCGGCCTCGTGGTCATGGGTCAGGGTCTGGCGCGGAAACATGGTGGAAAACCATTCGTCCGGCGCGGTTTCCGGAAAAAACGGCCGGATGAAGCGCACCTGATCCACGCCCAGCCGGGCCGCTGTTTCCCGGGCCGTGGCGATCTCGTGCTCGTTAAAGCCGGTCACGCAGTACTGCCAGTCAATAAAGGGCGTTTTCGTGCCAGCGGCCGTGCGGGCGGCAATAACCGCCCGCAGATTGGAAAAGGCCAGATCGGCGTTGCCGCCGCGCATGAACCGGCCGGACGTCTCAAACGACACGCCGTGGCAGGAAAAAATCAGCACTTCCAGACCGGAAGCCACAATGCGCCGGGGCAGGTCCGGGTCATGGTGGTTGAGGTTGGACGACACGCCAACGCCAATGTTCTTGTCCGTGGCGTAGCGGATCATTTCCAGGGTCTCGGGAAAGAGAAACGGCTCGCCAAAGCCGTACATGTTGATCTTAAACAGGTGCTCGCCGCAGGAATCAATGAGGCCCCTAAACTGGTCAAAGGTCATCCGCCCGTAAGGGCGTTCGCCCGGGGCCGGGGCGCGGCGGTCGTCGTAGCAGTAGGCGCAGCGCAGATTGCAGATGTTGGTGGTCTCGATCTTCAAGATATAGGGCATGGAATCAAGCACGGTGCGCTTTTGCAGACGGTTGCGCTCGGCCTTGTAAAAGTTCCACAGGCGTTTGAGGGTCGCGTGGCGCACGAAGGCCTGGGCGTGGCGCTTCAAGATCTTGACCCGCTCCCCGGCCCCGGCCCCCTTGGTGGCCAGGCCCGCGTCGAGCAGTCCGGATTTTTTGGCCGGCCCCGGCTGGGGGGCCGGCCTTTTGACGCCCAGCAGATGGTCGGCCATTTTAAGGCCCTGGGCCGTGGCCGCCGGGGTCAG
The DNA here is from genome assembly GCF_000801335.2 of Desulfovibrio sp. TomC. NCBI lineage: Bacteria > Pseudomonadati > Thermodesulfobacteriota > Desulfovibrionia > Desulfovibrionales > Desulfovibrionaceae > Desulfovibrio > Desulfovibrio sp. TomC. Next base: position 4,462 of record NZ_JSEH01000043.1, on the reverse strand, counting down.
GCAGAAATAGAAGCCGCCTTGCCGGCCCACGGCGTGCAGATTGGCCACGGCCCGGGCCGGGGCAGTGGCCGCGGCCAGCCGGGCTTCGTAATCGAGCGGATAGATGGGCATGGCCGAAGGCAGGGTGACCACCCGGGAGGCCCGAAGGGCGGCGGCCGGATAAAGCCCCAGGCCGGCCACGTCGGCCACGGCCCGGGCCAGGGTTGTCTCCTCGGGCTCGGCCGCATCTTCCAGATTGATTTCCAGGCACAGCCCTTCCCGGTCGGCCGGGCCGCGCTCGCGGTAGATCGACTCGGGGTAGTAAATCCGGTTGGCCTGCATGGCCGGGTCGGGATGGTAGGTATAGACAAAGGGCCGTTCGGTGCGCTTTGTGCGGGCATAGGTCAGCATGACCAGGCGCATGGTGACGCTTGGCAGGGACGGCGCAGCGCTCCCCAGGGCGGCGTTTAGGCCCTCAAGCGGCGCGGTCCAGACCACATGGGCCGGGGTGATGGTCCGGCCGTCGGCCGTCACCGTGGTCACGCGGTCGCCCTCGCGGGTCAGCGTGATGTCCTTGACGCCGGTTGCCACCTCGCCCCCGGCCGCCTCGATGCGCCGACGCAGCAGGGCCGGCACGTCGCCCAGGCCCCCGGCCGGATACCAGTAGCGCTGGCGCAGCCGGGTAAGGGCGGCGATGACCGCCGCCGCCTTGCCGCGCCGGGCAAACGGCTCCTTGTCGTTGTCGATGGTGCGGTCCACCCGGGCCAGCCAGTGATGGTGCAGCAAGGCCGGCGGGGTCAGCGCCTTTTTGGCAAACAGGTCCCGAAACAGCAGATTGTACAGGCCCGGACCGCACTTTTCCGACAGCTCAAGCTCGGCCGAAATGGGTTCCGGCGGCGGCGCGCCCCGGCGTTTGAGGGCGGCGCGCACGGCCTCGATCTGATAGCGCAGCGGATAGCGGAAAAAGTCGAGATGGTTGGGGAACTTCCACAGCCGTCCCCCGGCCGCCACGGCAAAGGCGAAGGGATGGCGGATGACCGGCTGGCCGGCAAGCGCGGCGCGCAAAAAGGCCTCGCCCTCCCCGGGCACGTCCAGGAACAGCACGTGGGGGCCGTAGTCAAAGACCACGCCGTCCAGGGTTTCCGAGCGCAACAGGCCGCCGACCTGGGAGGCGCGTTCGAGGACCAGGCAGGGCCGGCCGGCTTCGGCCAGGCGCACGGCACAGGTCAGTCCGGCGATGCCGCCGCCAACAATGACAATGGGATGGGCGTTCATGAAACAGGTTCCTCGCAGGGTGGATGCACGCCGTATCTCGTCCGGCGCGTGGCACGTTCTATACCAGGAGCGGGCCGGGCGTCCTCCCTTTTTTGTCCGGCCGGCGATGCCTTGTCATTTGGGCAGATTATGGTCGCTTTTTTGCATTGCGGTCATGCTCTGATTGGTCCAAGGCGCGGATTGCCTGAGCAGCCCGGCTCCGATCCTGAGGACTGTTGCAACCAGTCCCGCAGCGTCCGAGGGACACATTTGGCTTTATGGCGCTTGGATGGCATGAAAAATACAGATGGCGGGGGAAGGGGTAGAAATCGGGCGAAGAAGGTGGTAGTGTTTGGCATGTACGGAGTCATCCTGTCGGTTTGCAGGCGGGCTTCACAACGCCGCTTCGCAGAGCAACAGGAATTCCGTAGAGGTCTAGGGGCCGCGAAAGGAGCTTTTTGCTCCTGCTGTTGCCGGCACGCAGGCAACAGTGGCGTCCCAGCGCACTGTTCATGGAATTTTGACTTTCAAATACGGCAACTGGCGTCGCTTTTTTGAGATGCATCTCCAGGCCATGAGGCGATTCGTAGCGCAACATATCCCGCACAACATGTCGTCTTGTTGTTTCTTGACCGGGCAGATAGGTTGCAAAGCAAAGGAGTCCGCACTGTGTTTGTCCCAGTAATTCTGGCAGGTGGTTCTGGCACGAGATTGTGGCCCATGTCGCGCATGCTCTATCCCAAGCAGTTCCTGGCCTTCGACGGCGAAAAAACGATGCTGCAGGCCACAATCGAGCGCCTGAACGGACTTTCGCACCGGTCTCCCGTGCTGGTCTGTAACGAAGAACATCGTTTTTTGGCCGCCGAGCAAATGCGTCAAATGGGTCTCGAAGGCGGCACAATCCTTTTGGAGCCTGTGGGCCGCAATACGGCTCCGGCCATCACTTTGGCCGCGCTGCATGCCACGCAAAACGGCGAAGACCCCATTTTGCTGGTTCTCTCGGCCGATCATGCCATCGCCGATACCGCCGCCTTCCAGGAAAGCCTGGAAAGGGGCCTGCAATTGGCCGGGCAGGACAAGCTCGTCACCTTGGGCGTGCTGCCGAAAACGCCGGAAACCGGCTACGGATATATCCAACTAGGCGAACCCTTGGGGGAATTTGGCCACAAAGTCGCGCGATTTGTTGAAAAACCGGACGCCGAGAACGCCCAGGCCTATGTCAATTCGGGCGACTACCGCTGGAACAGCGGCATGTTCCTGTTCCGGGCCGGAAAATACCTCCAGGAACTAGAGCGTGTCCGACCGGAAATCCTGGCTGCGTGCAGGGCGGCCCGGGAAACGAAAGCCGTCGATATGCATTTCGTGCGCGTCGATGCGGAACTGTTCGGGAGCTGCCCCAATGTGTCCATCGATTACGCCGTGATGGAGAAGACTGGGGATGCGGTCGTTGTCTCCCTCGATGCCGGCTGGTGCGATGTCGGTTCCTGGTCTGCGTTAAGTGATCTCCTAGGCCAGGACGAACAGGCCAACACCCTCAAGGGCGACGTCCTGGCGAAGGACACGACCAACTGCTTTGTCATGGCCAAGAATCGGCTTGTGGCGACCTTGGGAATCTCTGACCTCGTTATCGTGGAAACAACGGATGCAATCCTTGTGGCCCACAAAAGCAAAGCCCAGGAAATCAAATCCATCGTCGATACGCTGAAACAGCAAGGCCGGACCGAACATCTGTCCCATCGCGAAGTCTTTCGCCCCTGGGGATCTTTCGACAGCATCGACACCGGGGAACGCTATCAGGTCAAACGCATTACCGTGAAGCCCGGGGCCAAGCTGTCCGTACAAATGCATCACCACCGAGCTGAACACTGGGTTGTCGTCACGGGCACGGCCCGCGTCACCAACGGCCAGGACACCGTGCTGCTCACAGAGAACCAGTCCGTCTATATCCCGGTAGGGCAACTCCATGCCCTGGAAAATCCCGGCGTCATCCCGCTGGAGATGATTGAGGTCCAATCCGGTTCCTATCTGGGCGAGGACGACATCGTCCGATTCGAGGATCGTTACGGGAGGAAGTAAAGAGCCGGGGCGAGCCCGCCAAGGCTGTTGCAAAATAACGCCGGGACGATAGCCGGAGCGTCGGCTGTATGCAGCCCGGGAACCGCCGAAGGGCTTGGCTGGTCCGGGCGAGCGTTGCCGCACCAACAAGGTGGCCTCGTGGCTGTGTTGCGGCCTTTGCTACCGTGTATTGCCCGACGAAGGGAGGTTTTTTTTTGAAAAAAGCGATCATTTTTGGCATTTCAGGCCAGGATGGAGCCTATCTGGCGCAACTGCTGCTGGAGAAGGGCTACGAAGTGGCCGGTACGTCACGGGACGCCCAGATGGCGTCGCTTGGCAGCCTCGCCGCCCTGGGTATCCGGGAGCGGGTGGCGGTGCATTCCGTGACCCTGACCGACTTTCGCAGCGTGCTGACCGTGCTGAACACGGTCAAGCCCGACGAGATCTACCATCTGGCCGGCCAGTCCTCGGTCGGGCTGTCCTTTGACCAGCCCGTGGAAACCTTCATGTCCATTGGCGTGGGCACGCTCAATCTGCTCGAAGCCGTGCGTTTTCTCGGCGTGCCGGCCCGGCTGTACCACGCCTCCTCCAGCGACTGCTTCGGCGACACCGGCGGGGAGCCGGCCACCGAACTGACCCCCTTTGCCCCGCGCAGTCCCTATGCCGTGGCCAAGGCCGCCGCCCATTTCGAGGTGGGCAACTACCGCGAGGCCTACAATCTCTATGCCTGCAACGGCATCCTGTTCAATCACGAATCGCCGCTGCGGCCCAAGCGCTTCGTCACCCGCAAGATCGTGGCTGCGGCCGCCCGCATTGCCGCCGGCTCCGGGGAGACCCTTCGCCTGGGCAACATTGATGTTGCCCGGGACTGGGGCTTTGCCCCACAGTATGTCGAGGCCATGTGGCGCATGCTCCAGCGCGACACGCCTGAGGATTACGTCATCGCCACCGGCCGCACCATCACCCTGCGCGAATTTGTGGCAGAGGCCTTTGCCGCCCTTGGCCTCGACTGGCGTGAGCACGTGGTTGTCGATCCCAAACTTTACCGGCCCACCGACATCGCTATCAGTCGGGCCAATCCGACGAAGGCCGAACGCCAACTAGGTTGGAAGGCGACCATGTCCCCGGCTGACGTGGCCCAGGCCATGGCTGTCCACGAACAACAGGAGATCTT
>NZ_JSEH01000042.1 GCF_000801335.2 Desulfovibrio sp. TomC | reverse complement strand
TCCACAGCCGCGCCACAGTCCGACCACAGATGCGCCAACGAGGTCGAAAACAGACCTATAAAAAACAAAAAATCCCGTTGGCAACTCGCCAACGAGATCACTTTTTCACAGGGGCTTTTGTAATGATTTTAGGGGGTTAAATCCTGCTTTTGGCGTGTCAAGCAAGTGCTCTCCCCCTGAGCTACGCTCCTATAAACAGAATCAGGGAAGGGGATATCTATTCCGAACTCTTCCCGAAGTCAACCCTAAATTTTCCATTCCCCAGAAATTTTCGGGTACCAAAGACGTTGGCGCTTGTTGGCTCGTCGTTGGTCGGAGGGGACTACACTCCCACGGGCTGGGAGGTCAAGAATTTTTTCGCGGGACGATGGAGAAAATGGACGTTGGAGAGAGATGAAGATTATGAATAGTTAATTATTTCAGTATGTTAGATGAAAAATCTAAAGGATTACGCTGTGATGCAGGAATGGTACAAATAAGAGCACAATGACACTCCCACTAAGCTTACATTCCAACAAGTAACCCGATAGTAGTTTTAGGTTACAAGTGGCCGCAAAGAATCTATATCGACTCATTTATTGACTTCCACATTTCTGTCTCGACAAGCTCATAATCATGATAACTTGCCCTAAAGAATGATTCGATAGCTTCTACATCAAAAGAGGCTGAATGCGTACCACAAGCACTTTGCAGACTTAAGGCGGTAACAGTCATCAAATCATGTCCATGACATATGTATTTTGGATCATCATACATCTCAACAAGCGGGCTGGATTGTGCCATCTCCCAATCACAGTTTTCAATTAATGCGCTATTTTCAACTTGCTTTCGTAAAGTCCCTAGAAATTTTCTAATATCTAGCAATAACGTTTTTTTGTCAATGAATTTTGAATATTTTATCCCTTTGAATTTTATATTCTTTGTAAATTGTTGGCTAAATATCCTATACCTTCCTATTTGTATACATACACTTGCTATCGCATCTCTCACCCCTTCGGGGTTGCCATACCTAGTCGTTACCTTGTTTGTCGATCCATACTCTGACAATATTCTGACAAATGCGTTAGACCAAAACATCATTGACTCAATACTATGACTATCCGTCAATACCGTGCGCGATCCACATGCACGGCCAATATAGTCACGATAATCTCTATCCAAAACAACAAAAATTTTATCTTCAACGGCGCGAGACTCAGATATTGAAATTATCTCTTCTGCATTTTCCCAACCATATGCCACAATCAACTTAATATTTCGCTTAAAAGGACGATTCAAAAAGAACTTAACGTCACTTTCGCCCTCTACTATAAAAAATATGATATTTTCAGATGACATACAAATTTCGTTTACAATTTCAACTGGCCTTTGGAGAAGTCCCGCCATTACTCTTGCTCCTCAAGTATCCCACCGTTAAGAGCAATAGCTTCATCATAATGCGATCCGATAATCTGCGGCGAGTGTGTCGCTATTAGAAAATAACTATCTCCAATACACTTCACCTTTAGAATGTCATCGATAAATTTTCGTTGCCAGTCAATATGCAATGATATTTCCGGCTCATCAATTAGATACAACGTGTTTACTTTTGACTTAAATATAAGCTCATAGAACAAAACAATTTGATGCTGTTCACCCGAAGACAGGTAGGACGGACTTATTTTTTGGCTATCAGGGCGCTCACCGTTTTTTGCAACAATACTAAAACCATCGTTTCTACTCAATAGCAAAGTTTTGCCATGCAATTTTCTTGCTACAATGTCTAAAAACGCATTGATTTTTTCAAGCTCAACATCAAACACTGCTAGTTTACTTTCCATATCATCAAGATACAGCGTCATAACTCGAAGCTGATTAGAGTCTAATATCTGTTCAGGCAAAGGAATATAACGCTGCTTATTGATCAGCCCCGCATTGACTAATGCTTTTGTTTTTTTATCTATTTCTTGATACCTATTCCTTACATCCTTTTCGCTTTCTTGACGAACTTCCCCAGACAACAATCTTTCAGGAAACGAACTATCATATTCTTGTGATGTCGCAGCTTGTTCGGCTAGCTTTTCAGACATCAAATTTTGCAACTCTTTAGCATAAATTTGAATCGCTTCTTGGACTGGACGCTCTGAATCTCTTCTAGCGCTATGATGATCAATTGAAAGAAGTCGTTGTGTTTTAATATATTGGATATTAAGTTCGCCACACAAATTATAGTACCATCTTGGGATATCTGCTTCATCGAAAAGCATGCCATAAAAGCGCTTAAGTACACCATCATAAGACAAGACTTCTTCCGTTCGCCTATCGATCCACTCTCGCGGCCCAACTCTCCTCAAAAAAGGAACTTTATTAATAATATCTATTGTGCTAATTCTATTATTATTTTTTCCAATATCACCAGGAAAATCGAAACTATTAATTTTATGGTCAGAATGATGATACTCTAAACGCAAGGCGACATAATCGCTTTGACTATCATCTCCCATATCGACCAACGTAAGGCGTCCGTTCTGTTTCTTCTTTACATCTCTCATAATGGCAAGAACACTACTGTCAGAAAAAAGGATATTAATAGACAAAAAATCAACACTAGCTATCGCATAAAAATCGTTAGAAAAAATTGCACTGACCAAATTCAATATAGTTGTTTTCCCACAACCATTTGGCCCATGTATAAAAGTTATTCCAGAATCATTTAGCTCAATTGGATGATCGAGATAACCGAAAAGCCCTTTAATTTCTATTTTCGTTATACGCAACTTATCCACCTACCACCTCGTTATTTCTTATTAGTCAATACAACACCATATTACAAGCCAACATGGCTATAGAGAATCCAGGCCAATGCATAGACTTATAAAGGATCTTTTTTTAATACCATCTCTCTAAAAAAAAATAAAGACCCACGCCAACCAAATTTCCTGGACGACGTGGGCCCATCAGCATAAGTATCTAAAATCCTAGCTACTTCTTCTCCAGCACTATCTTCCCCTCTTCCAGGCAGGAGACCTTAAACTCATCGCCCTGGCTGAACCCGTAGTTGGTGAGCAGGGCTGCGCTCAAGTGGATTCCGTTTTTCCCGAACTTCGAAGCACCACCGACAGCGCGCTCTTCCATGCCGACAATCTTATAAAACTGCTCATCCAGCTGTATCAGCTTGGCCAGATAGGTTTTCAGCTGCGGTTTCTTCACTCCAAAAGCGTCCATGATCTGCTGGGCATTTTTGCCTTCTTTGATCAGATCACGAAGCTTCACCGCATCGAATTTGGATTCTCCACGAGCCATAGTTTAATCTCCTTCGTTTTCAGTGTCTGGTTGTTCAAATCAAATCGTATCTCAAAAACAAAGGATGTCAACAGAAGTAGCTCGAAAGCTGATTAATCCTTTTTAACGGCAAAAGGTGATTTACCTTCAAACCGGTGAAATAACATAAGTCAAAAACGCGGGAAAACACGTTCTTAACAAAGTACAATATTTCATAATGATGACTCACCAACTCTGCCTTACTTCAGTCCAGGACCAGCAAACAGGGCAGTTCCAGTGACAGGTAGCAACAAACTGGGGCTGAAAAAGCGCAGAGTCCTGCGAATCTGACACCCTATTTCCGCAGCTATTTCCCAGAACTCCGCACCCCCAATACCATTAGGGAAGGATGGCAAACACTCGAGCAGGAAAACCAGATCCATCCTTTGGTTTTGGAAATGTCGAAACGACCAAAGCGCCGGCTTCCGGCACTTCATCTAAATGTGCTAACAGTTCGATTTGATAGTGATTACTTTGCAATATGTAGGTCTCCAGAGAATAATCATCCTTGGAAGTGGCCGCGCCTGGATCCGTATCTGTTGTTTCGTGGCCAGAAGCAGTAATCCTTCGGTCCTCATAAAGATATTTTAACACTTCTATGCTCCAACCAGGATAGTGCGCAATTCCATTGGCATCCTTGTTCTGCATAGCAACTCCATCCGGCCAGCGTTTCGACCAATCGGTCCGCATGGCCACAAACGCCCCCTCCGGAATCCGGCCATGCTCCTTTTCCCATTTATGAACGTCATCCATGGTAATGGTATAGTCAGGATTTTTAGCTACAGCCTCATGGACATCAATCACAACGAACGGGAGAATCATTTCTTTGACATCAATCTGATCAACCGTACGCATCCCTTTTACAAAATGCGCCGGGGGATCGACATGGGTTCCCCACTGCCCTACATGGGTGAAGGACTGGGCATAAAATCCACTTCCCAATTTCCCCACTCCAGGTTCGTACCAATACATAGTTTCCACGTTCTCATCAGGGAAACCCTTCCAATGCGGACTGCCCGGCGCAAAAGCATGGGTAAGATCAATGAACTTTTTTTCCTTGATGACTCGCCATGCATCTCCAAGGGAAAGTCCGTCCGCAGCCCTGCAATAAGACGCCAAATTCAAAAAAATCATGACCGCGATGAAAATCAGATTTACCTTGTACCTACTATCTTTCATAGCTTCCCCTTGGGCAATATCAGAAGGCTACCTTTGCAGCACAACTACAGCACAACTCTTTTCAAGACTCTAGGACCTAGATACTCTTTCCAGTTTAGGTCCCATCAGAAGATTACAATCTTTCCTTGGAAGGGGGCAAGAGCGCAGAACGTGGAAGGATTCAGGCCTCCAAGAGATTTTTCCATCAAAATCGAGTCCCTTTCTTGTGAGACTCCACAAACGCATCGATAGACACATCATACTCCACGTTCTGTTCCTTATGTTTCAAAGTCATCAGATCCAAATAATTCACTATGCCGTCAGCGGCGATCGTATCGCCCCGCGCAACCAGAATATAATACAACGCGATATACGCTTCCAGTACAAAATTATTTCTAAGAACATGATCAACACATTGAAAAGCTTGCTCAATTTTCCCCGTGGCTAAATATATATATGATTTTTGCAAATGATAATCTGGATAGTCGTTGTAATAAAGACCACAACGCGCCATCAACCGCAAGGCTTCTTCATGGTCTTCTTTTTCTGTTTCTTTGGAGCATTCTTCAATAAATTCATGAAATTCTAATTTACAAGCGCCCCTTGTGGCCATGTCAATAAAAACCTGATACTTTCTACTCAATTTTTTTATGAACAACGAATGTTTCTTCATTCCATCGTCTACTACCGTCGATTTATAGGCTTGTTCATAAAAACCACTCCAGATTGACTCTTCACTTGCCGGCAGATGAGACAGACACCACGTAGGGATCTTTTTTTGAAAATCCTCTTGAGACTTGTGTCTATAATGATTGAGCTGGATCTTACTCCCGCTAAATGGCGATTGATTCCCATAGGCAGGTATTTTCATTTCATTTACGGCATATTTCCCATCGATATACGTAAAATGATGGGCTGTCAGATTGGCGTGTTCGACATAGCGAGGCTGAACTATTGATTTGATCGTTTGCGAGCTTCTATCGCCGTAGTCAAATCTGGCAACAAAATGCTCTAAAGCCAAGCCTTGCGGGCGTTTAATGAAGCCATTCGAACCGAACATCACCCAATTCATCACAAGCCCGCCAAATTCTTCGTATTCAAGCAGCAAAGAGTGGATATACTTGTTTTGCTTCAGAACAATAAATTCATCAACATCAATAAATGCCATCCACCGGAAACAATGTCCAAAGTTATCTAGACAGTGCTGATAAGACTCATATTGTGGGAATGGCCCAGGCGCATCAATTACAGTAACAAAGCCATTGCCTGTATAACGGTGAAGCGTATCTCTAATTGGATTAGAACTTTCATTGTCATATATAATAAATCTTTCAACGCCTATCATTGCATGGTACTGAATCCATTCCTCTAAATCGCGGTCTTCGTCTCTAGCAATTGCACATACACCTATATAATTCATAGCCAAGTTCCTTAAAATACCACTTCAAAATACGTGAGAATTGCCACACCCAGAACCCACAAGAACAGCATTATCCCACAGCAACATTCCGCCAGTTAATATTTTCTTGCCTGCCTAGGCCGATGCTTGTATGATTCATACGTAAATTGGTTCGGCCTAGGCTTACCGCTTGTCTTTAACTTGCATTCTATCCTGCCCGGATAGGTGCCTATTGGTGCATGCATCTTATGAAGCCACTCACTACAAAACGCCTACTTCGCTTTTTTAGTATCACTCTTCTAGTCGTTTTTCAGATTATTGCGGTCTGTTATTTCATTGATTTTATTTTTAAAAAATATGAAAAGAGCCATGTCTACTCATACGCATCCCTGGAAGCTCCCTCCTATTCTCTTGAGGCCATGCTTCTCAACGATCATGGCGATTTCGTGGCAAAGAAAAAGACTGATAAGGAATATCGCATCCTCGTCTTCGGGGATTCCTTTACCTACGCCGTGACCAAACCGGAATATGCCTTTTGTGCCGTTCTGGAACGTCGGCTCAACGCCCTTGGCCTGGATCGTCACGTCAGAGTGGTCAACCTGGGCTTCCCCTCGACTTCATTTCCCGATTATCTGGAACGAGTCGCCTTCTGGACCCAGGCCTTGGAATACGATGCTGTCATTTTCAATGTCTATCTCGGAAACGACTTCAACGATGTGCGAAACATCCCATACAACCCCATCGTTTTTCAAGAAAAACTTCGAGATATTTGCCAGTTCGGCGAGCCATACGGCGTCTATACGCTTATCCCGCATCAGTATCCTTTCCGGTTCATGGATTTTATCAAGGCCCAAGTGCTCTTTAAACTTCAAAACGACAAGGCCCTACGCCGCATGCTCTTTTTACCGGATCTGGAGACGTTGGGCGTCCTGCCCAATGCTGCAGACCCGCGCTATCGCTCCCTCCTACCGCTTACTCCTGACCAGATGGCCTCGGAGATGCGGTCCAGCATGAAGCCCTTCTACCCCGAGACCATGTTCGCCTACAAAAACGACCTTCCCTGGTATGAACTCTTCCTGGCCACGGCGACTCGGCTTACAACCTTGGGCAAACCGGTGCTGGTCATGCTGAGCCCGCCCCTTTGCGCGGTGTCTCCGATCGTTGGCGACAAAGCGGCGCGGGATTTGGGCAAAGACCCGGCCCAGGCGGATTTTGCCCTGCCCGGGCGCATCACCCGGGAACTGGCCCGGCAGGTCGGCTTCCCCCAAGAGAACATCCTCGATCTGACCCCCTGCCTGGCCGGGGAAACGCCCGACGGACACGGAACCTACAGCGGCCAGGATACCCATTGGAGCCCGGAGGGCAACGCCTGGGTGGGCGACATGCTGACCGGCTGGATTGCCGCCCGCTGGTTCGACCGTAAGGGCGCGGGAACTGCCTGCCCGTCCCGGCCCTGGGACTACGAGCCCATCCCGACGGGCCTTTTGGAACCTATGGACAAGACAGCTGCTCTGGCCGCAACCATTGTTGCCGGCTGCCATGGAAGCGCGACAGACTGATCGCGCTTTGGGCGCAAGACCGGCCTGCCGACGCTGCCTTCATGAAATTGCCTGGGCGTTTTTTTTCGGACCAGTCAATTCCTGAGGTTCCTTTTCTCCTCGGTGCTTGGAGCAGCGGTGGGGCCGCTTCCGCGCCTGCTCACACGATCTCAAACGATACCGCAATCCTTGGCGGCTTCCTCGACCGACGGGAACGCCGTCGCAGGCGATGGGCTGTTGACTTTCGGTTTGTCTTCTCGTAAATTCGAAACATGTCGAATTTAGCAATCGATCCCGTGCGGGCAGCCCGTGTGTTCAAGGCCCTCTCCAATCCCCACCGGCTGACCATTTTTCTTAAGCTGGCCAGCTGCTTGGGGATTAATTCCAGCCTGGACACCAGCGACGAGGGCATCGAACAATGTCAGCTTGAGCAAGCCAAAACACTGGGCCTGGCTCCTTCGACGGTCTCCAATCATTACAAAGAATTGCGAGACTCCGGGCTTATCCGCATGGAGCGCCAGGGAAAGAGCGTCCGGTGTTGGATTGATCCCCTAACGCTTGCATTGGCCAGGAGCGCCCTGGGGCCTTTCCCCGCCTGCACGGAACACGCAGACAGCGACAAGGGGTAAGATATGGCCAAGAAAATCGCTTTCATACTCGGCAGCCCGCGCAAAAAGAGCAACACGAATGTACTGGCTCGGGAAGCCATGCGCGTCCTGGCTGAAGCTCGGATTGCAGCGGTCGAGATTGATGCGCCGCGGCTGGACTTCAAGCATCCCGGCTGCGTGGCCTGCTACAAGTGTCAGCAGAGCACAGCATACGGATGCCATATCAAGGACGGGCTGGGCCAGGCTGTGTCCAGCCTGGTGGACTACGACGCCATCGTCCTTGCGACTCCTTTGTATTGGTTGAGTTATCCGGCCCAGCTGAAAATGTTTATCGATCGGATGTTTTCTCTGCTCAAGTTCGGAGAAAAGCACGAATTCTTCTCCCCGCTAATGGGCAAGCCGCTGGCCCTGCTGGCCACGGCTGCCAGCGGACTCGAAGACAATCTGGATCTTTTGGATACGCTCTGGCGCACGCCAACCAAGAAAATCGAGGCTCCCTATCTTTCCTGTCTTTTTCCGTTTTGCCAGTACCCCCCGGGCGAGGTGGCCAAGGATGCGGATGCCATGTCCAAAGCTGCCGCCTTCGGCCAGCAACTGGCCAGTCTGCTCACATAGCATGCTGTTACCGGAACGGAGCCTTTTGGGCTGCATCTGGTGAGAACGGTGGCGTTTGGAGGCAGTTCCCTGCGTTTGCGCCTTCCCGAAGAGGCCGATTCCAGCGGAAGGGCTCCTTTTCTGACGCGAACGAGCAAATACCTGCCGCCATTCGCCACTGTTCTTCGAATCAAAACGCGGCCGACGGGTTTGCAGGGGCGCCCTGCTCCCGCAAGGGCAGGAGGAAACGAAAGGTTGACCCTTCGCCCGGCGTTGAGCTGACCCGAATCGTCCCGCCCAGCCGCTCCACCTCGGCCTTGACCGCAGACAAGCCCACCCCCCGGCCGGACAAGGCGCTCACGTCTTCCTTGGTCGAAAACGAATCCGCAAACAGCAGGCCGTAGACATCCTCTTCGGACATCGTGAGCGCCTGCTCCGGAGAGACGAGCCCCTTGTCCACGGCCAGTAGCCGCACCCTGGCGACATCAATGCCGCGACCGTCGTCGGCAACCCCCAGGCTGACCATAGGGCCGGATTGTTCGATCACAAACGTGATGCGCCCCTGTTCGCCCTTGCCGCTCTCCAGCCGCTCCTCGGGCGTTTCAATGCCATGGTCGATCATGTTCCTGATGACGTGCACCAGGGATTTGACGAACTTCTGGATGGTCTCCTTTTCCACGTACACGTCGTCGCCGCTGACGCACAGGGGCTCAACAGACTTGCCCAAGCGGCCCGCCAGGGCTTGCAGATAGTCCCGGTATTCGGCAACGAGGTCTTTTAAGGGACAAAGGCGCAGACGCTTCAGGGCGCGCAGGATGTCTTGACGCTCGGGGCCGTCAGGCAGGGCTGCAACCTGGGACTCGAGCGCCAGCAGCGTGGCCGCACTGACCTGGAAACGCTCGTCCTTTTCGAAAAATGCGTTGCCCAAAATGTCCGTCAAGATGCGCACATCATCCTGGACGATGCCTCGGCCGTCCCAGTCCGCCACAAGCGCGAGGAGTTCTTCCCGGCTCGGGCCTTCCGGCCGGGCCACCAGGGCGGCCAAGGCATCCTCCTTGACGTGCAAATGAGCGGCTGTGTTATAGAACCCCAGTTGGGCAAAATCGCCCTTGCAGGTGTGCACTTGACGGAAAAGTTCTGCCAGGGCCGCCCTGGGGTCGGCCATCGCCTGGACCATGGCCCGGGCCTCGCCAGGGGCAAAACGGCAAAACTCCTCCAAGGCCAGATTGACGTCGGACTGCTTGGTCAGCGCCTTGGCCACCATCTTGACGTTGTTGCGCTCCTCGGTCATGCGCGCTTCAAGCTTTCTTTTCTCGGTGACGTCCGTCAGGATCAGCATCATCTTTTTTTGGTCGCCGTGCCGGATGATTTTGTAGGCCACGCTGACGGTCTTGCCGTAGATGGAAAATTCCGGGGGCAAAAGCGACAGATAAACCTTTTCCCGCAGGGACTTGCCTGAAGCGAAGATGCTGTCATACACCCGGGACATGGTCGCGCTGGTCTCCGGGGAAACATGCCTGGCCATAAGCTCCAGAAAATTGCGGCCCTCCAGGGCCAGGCGGAAGATCTGAACGCATTCGAGGCTGTACTCGCCGGATACGGCCAAATCCTGTCCGAAAGACAAAAAGCCCTGGCCGGCGTTGTCCATGAGGTTTTTAATGGACTCGTTTTTTTCCCGCAGTTCCTGGCTTTTTTCTTCGATCTGCCGGCGGTTGCGGATCTCGGTCTCATTGGCCTGATGCAGAATCTCTTTCTGCTTCTTAAGGAGCTTGATCTCCGCTTCCCTGTTCTGGGACAGTTCGATCATGAAGCGCTTGACGCTGACCACCCCGGCGTACTTTTCATTTTCCGTGATGACCACGAGATCGTAGAGTTGATCGTGGGGTCGATTCATGGCGATGAGGCCGATCGTGGCGATATCCACCGAGACATCGACCACCAGCGGCTGGGTGTTCATGATGAGCCGTATGGGCCGGCTCATAAACAGGTCCCGGCCGTAGAGCGTGCCGATCCTCTGGTAGAAGTCGTTGCGCATGATCAGACCGGCCGGGGCTTGCCCCGACAAAATGACGACCCCTTCGGCGCTCTGGTTTTCGGTAAAAAAAGTATGGACCGTCAGCCCGGGGTCAGAGGCGGCAAACGTCCGGGTCTGTTCAACCAAGTTGCCGATGGACTGGTCCTCGGCCGCGAATTTCTCCTGGTCCAAATCCAGGTCCTGTAATGCTGTTGTTTCCATGAACCCTCCGTACGTCAGGGTGGGGGGCAGGCAGCCTGGCTTATTCGCTCAAAAGCTCCGTCACTGCTTCCAGGACTTTGTCCGGCTCGTAGGGCTTGGTGATATAGTGGCGGGCTCCGCAGTTGATGGCTTCCAGAATCTTGGCCCCCTGGCCCAGAGCACTGATCATCATGACCCGCGCCTCGGAATCGTGGCGCAAGATCTCTTTGAGGCATTCGATGCCGTTGAGCTTGGGCATGGTGATGTCCATGGTCACCATGTCCGGGCGCAGGGCCAAAAACTTCTCCAGGCCGTCCTCGCCATTGACGCCCTCGCCCACGATCTCGTGTTGGGCATCGAGCAGTATGTTTTTGAGATTGGTGCGGGAAACAATGGAATCGTCCACAATAAGTATGCGGGCCATGGCTTCTTCCTTTTTAGCTCTGCGTGAAAACCGGGGAGCCGACGCCGATGTAAAAATCGAACTGCCCAAACGACAACGCAAAAGGGATTTTATAGGCCGCCCCTACCGATTTGAGGCTGCCGCGCTCTTTATATTCCGGGGGCAACAACTCAAGCTCGACCCAATCGTTGGAGAGCTTGGAGAGATAGAGTCCATTGTGGACGTTCATGAACTCCCCCAGGGAATCTTTGGCCACCTCGTCCATGCCGGACACGGTCATTTTGGCGAACCGGGAAGCGAATTCGGCCATGGCCGCTCCTGAACCGGCTACGCCGGTGAAGAACTTGTAGCGGCCCTCGATTTCCTGGTAGATCAGGCAATCAAACGCCTCAAACTCGACCTTGCCGGCTGCCTCAAGCAGGATATGGTCATCGATGAACCGCACCAGATTGCGGACGAACAAGGCAAAATAGTCCACGTACATCTTGGATTCGCCAAGCTCTGGCAGGTGCAGCAGGGCCTGGGTGACAGCGTCAACGTCGTTGGCTTTGAGCGCCTCGAACTCCTTGGCGGAAAGGCCGGAGTCCTTTTTATAGTCCTCAAGGTAGTTCGCAAAGGTTTCGAAGGTCATGATGCCTTTATCGATCAGGGCCTGGCTGATAAACAGGTGGCGCTTGTTTTGTTGGCCAAGCAGAAGAGACAGCTTCTCCTGGTCGAGGATGCCCTGATCAATGGCAATCTCGCCAAAGCGCTTGTCAATTTTCGCTTGCAGGTTGTGGACTTCTTCAACCTGGGCGGCGGTCATAAACCCGGCGTCGATGGCCAGGACGCCCAGCTTGACGCGCACCGAATCCTGCAGGGCCAGCACTTCCCGCATCTGCTCCAGGGTGATGCAGCCGCGCTTGCGCAGATAATTCCCAAAAAACTGACTGAACATGCTCCATACTCCTTCAAAAATATCGACCAGCCCTTGTGCCAAATGGCTTGATTGCCATCATCCCGTCGTCTTTTGAGCGATCACAGGCTGGCACAACAACGCCGTGCAGCTTTGCGGCAGCCCGGCAGACTCTCTCCAGGTCCCTCCCGGTTCCAGAAAAGGACACCTCCCACCTCCTGCCCCCAGGTTCGTTACCTCACATTGCTTCTGGGCCAGGATTCGGCCGCAACAGAGGACCGGCAGGCCGCGTCCTCACGCAGGAGGAGGTTCTTTTTGAGGTCACGGTAATATTCCAACTGGTAGGCTTGCAAAAGTTTGAGAAGGTCCAGGCATCCGTCGGCCCGTACGTCCCGCCAGCGGCTTTGCAGGCCCTTGCCCAGGGCGGACAGGAACTGCACACCAATCTCGGGACAGGTCGTGACATCGTCCTTCACCAAGGTGTTGCTGACCTTGGCGATGAATTCATAGGCATGCTCCTGATCCGACTCCTCGCCAGGGAAAGTGAGCCGCACCAGGAGACGGCCGTTTTGGGCCAACCACGGCTCGTGCTGGGCATACACGTGCCGTGGCAGAGCCAAGCGCATGCCCCCGGCCGAAATATTTTTGAGCAGGGCCTGCATCTCGTCCGCCTGGTCTGTCAGCTCAATGAGGAGTCGCTGCTCCACGAGCTTGGACTGGCTTTCGCTTTTTCCTCTGGCTACGCCCCAGATCGAAAGACTGGGCAGATGCCGCCTCTGCAGCTTCAGGCGAATGTTGCGACGTTGCTCAAGGACCGTGATGCTCTCCGGGATCGCCACGGTGATGGTCTTGCAGTCTTGGTGGATGGCCGTGATCCGACCCTGGAATTTATGGAGGCGGGGAAATTTGTCGGCCTGGGTCTGCAGGAGAAATCGGAAAGGGAATTCCTGTTGTTCAAGCGCTTTCCGAAAATTGTGGTTCGGGTCCCAGCAGGCCAGTACGACGCTGTCCCCCTGGACCCCCCGGCAGACCATGTACCGGAAAGGCTCATTTGCCTGTTGTGCGCTGATCGTCAGCTGGAATATAGCCTGTTGCTGCGCAGCCAACCCCAGGAGGTTTGCAGCCACGGGGTCTGGCCGATTTGGCCTGGGCAAAAGAAGCGAGAACATACGCTTCAAGGTTTCATACATTGCCAAGCCCTCCGCTTACGACGTCGGAGGGATGTATAGGTGGTCAATATTGCGACCCTGTGAAAAGCACGTGACCGATAGGAATACCTTGAACTATTTGTTCATATCGTTGGAGGAGGGTGATTTCGAACGGACGCCGTTTCCCCCCTTGGCCTGCGCGCCCGGCGCTCCAGCGCCTGCCGCATCGAGGA
>NZ_JSEH01000041.1 GCF_000801335.2 Desulfovibrio sp. TomC | reverse complement strand
TCATAATACGTTCAAATTTTACCATGCCTTACCAGAAATAGTCAAACAATATCAGACGGATGAGTGCTCATGAATTTTCATGAAAATGCACGCTTTTTCAGACCGAGTGGAGCAAAATTGGAGCAAATTTTTTGGCTCTTCGACGAGCAACGTGGGATTGACCCCGTCCCCGGACAGGCGGTAGCCCGTGCACGCTTCCTTTCCTCTGCCGACACGACCACGCGAAGCCCCTCGCGTGAATCTTCAGACGCAAATAAACCTTGGCAGCTGCTGGGGGTACGTAACGGCCCGGATCACAAAAAATGATCGTCCAGACCTGGGGACAACTCCCTTCCGGGCGTCTAGTTCTCCCCGGGGCTGTGCGGTACGATGCATATTCCCTGCCTGTGGTAGGATAAAATGGCGGCCGAGATGCCCGGCAGTTCAGGCGCGGTTACCGGAACCGGGAGCACTTCAAGACCGCCATCTACTTCTTTTGCGAGGGCCTGAATTTTTATCCCAAGCATGCCTGAACGCAGTCATCCACGGAAAACACGGAAGGGGTTGCCAGAAAGCGGGCAACCCCTTTTATATACAGCCGACCCGGCCAAAGGACAGCGCCAGATCATCAAAGAAGTGCCCAGCCTATTCCTCTTCCCCCCAGGCTTTGGCGCTACGGGCAATCTTCTTGCGGATGTTCTTCCACTCCCCGTCCACATTGAACATGGACTCGGGCAAGGCGGCCAGCATTTTCCTGTAAAGGCCCAAAGGCACCGTGAAGGTCAGTTCGTCGGGCTTCATGCACTTTCTGGCCGAAGGATCGAACCCGCCGAGGACGGCTTTTTCCAGCCCCTGTTGCTGGTAATACAGAGGCCAGGCGAGCATGTTGGTGCAACCCGCGCCAAAGGGAGAAACCACGCAGTCCATGTCGCCTGTGGTGAATACCGTTTGAGTGAATAAGCCGGTCAAAACCTCGGGTCGGGCAAAAAAGATGACGAACTCAGGCTCCTGCCCATTTTTGAACTGGGACAACGGTTTGAAGATGCAGTACTTCGCCGGGGCCTGGCGCGGATTGACCTTGGCAAGGAAGTTTCGCACGCTCTCGGCGCTGGGCATATACCTCTCGCCATGAATCGGCGTACCCTTGATGCCCGTGCCCACGTAATGCTCAATGAAAGCAAGGGCCGGCTTCATCATGGAGCAGTAGTACGCGCCCCCGATGCATCCGTATTCTTCCGTCGAAATAAAGGCGGCGCTATGTCGTTTTCTGGCCAGCCAGACATTGCACATGACGCAGGAGAACGTCTTGAAAACTTCCTGCATGTCTAACTTGTTCTGGTCCTCCAGGTCGCGTGAAATGGGTACACCCACCTTCGGCCCGACAGCCTTCTCCGGCAAGGTATCGGCATAATGCACGCCGAACGGCTCTTCCTTCATGCCGAGATGACCCAGAAACGTATTGGTGTCATCAAGGACGGACTGCATGGTCATGTTCTTTCGCTCCTGTGGTTGGTTGTCGAACAGTCTGTGCCGCATATGCGTCGTCTCTGCGGGGTGATGCCGCTCCTCATCGATGCTTCGCCGTGAGAACCACCCTCCGGAAGCCCGGACGCGCCCCGGGTGTTTGTCGGAAGCGGTTGCACCAGACCTCCCGGGCGGGTTCGAGACCTCGTCGACGGCCGGCACACCGTCTTTCGGTTCTTGCATTCCGAAGTATGCTTTTTTACCATCCTCAAAAAATAAATAAATAGCCTAAACAGAAAACTCTAAGCCAAAAATGGGCATAATCATGCAAGAATTTCTGACTGACCTCCCACTTCTGGTCGCGGTCGCCCGGCAGAAAAGCTTTTCCAAGGCTGCTGAAATATTGGGGATGAGCGCTTCGACACTCTCAAGGCGCATCAAATTGCTGGAAGAGCGGATGGGGGTGCTGCTCTTTTACAGGGACACGCGCAATGTGAAGCTGACGGATACCGGCTCGGTTTTGATCGAGCGGTGCGAATTCATTCTTGACGAATCACACAAAGCCTATGATTTCGTGGCGATGAACATGCAGAAGCCTTCCGGCTTGGTGCGCGTCTGCATGTTCCGGGATCTGTACGAGGATCACATGCGGGACATGCTGGTCGGTTTCGCCGCCCGCTGGCCCGACATACGGATGGACCTGACCTTCGCGGAATACCCCGTGGATATGCGCATCGATCCCTATGACGTAGCCTTTCTCATCGGGCCTTCCATAGCCCCGCCGCTTGTGGCCAGGAAGCTGTTGACCATTGAGCCTTTTTTGTACGCGTCCCCCGAACTCTTCAAGCATCACCCCATGCCGATGGAGCCAAAGGATCTGTATCGTCTTCCTTGCATCGTGCTCGAACGGTTCGGGCATCGTTGGCCCATGCACAACGGCAATCGGCAGGTCATCGTCGACATCGAACCCCAATACACCTTCAGTTCCGTGGAGATGTGCCGTGATTTCGCCCTGGCCGGACATGGCATCGCCTTGCTCCGGGATCGGCTGGCCGCACCGGACGAAACGGCCGGACGCCTCGTGCGGGTACTCCCCCAGTGGAGTGGGGGATTGGAGCACGACGTCTATCTGGTGACAGGGCCTGGCCAGCTCCCTCAGAGAGTCCGCCTGTTCGTAGATCACATCCAGGCGAACTACGCCTCACGCCCATGACCGATTGAGGCTGACCATGTCGTGGTGCACGCGAAAAAAGGAAGAACAACAAAAAGAATCAGCAGGAAGGACGCCCCTGATTTTCCCGAAGGATCGTGAGCGCGTCAGGCACGGCGTCGAGTACCTTCAACAGGTTGGTCACGGCCCGGCTGGTCAGGGCATCCCCCTTCTCGTACTTGGTGAACGCCTTCGGGCCGCCGCCGATGAGGTCGCCGGCCGCCGCCTGGGTCAGCCCGAGCTTTTTGCGGATGCGCTTTACCTGCGGGCCATCCAACAGCCCCTCGCACCTCGCCTTCATGGCGTTCAAGACACGATCGGAAACCTTCATGTCCGCACGGGTATAGAGACCTTCCCCGCATTTCGGGCAATACCATCCGGGCATGGCAACAGTCATCGTCTGTCCCTTGTAGGAAAATTCCACCGGCCTCACGTCACGAACCATTTCGGTTCCGTCCTCGTGGCACAGGGGATTTGTTTCCATGCTATTTCTCCTTGAAAGAGAGCAGGTCAAAGGCCGAAATCCTTCCAGCCATAAACTTCACGTATAAAATCCCGGCGGATGTCGGCACATGATACACGTCCTGCCAGGCCGCGTTGTCCGCGTAGGCGGTCATGGATTTGTAAAAGTGCCTGCGGTTCATGCTCTCAATGACCGCCATCATGCCATCGTAATCGAAGCCGAGGCGTTGGGCTGCCTGGGCGGCGGTTCTCGTCACGGCGACTTCGCCCCTTCTCGCCGCATCTTGGAAAGAGCCCAGGTCATACGTCGGCTTTCGTTTTTCCATAAGTAAAAATTACCATAAAGGTACTTTCTGTCAAGGCCACTTGCTCATGCCCCAGACAGCGCTTTACCGCCCCCGACCTCCCGCCCGCACAAAAACGACTCCCTGACTTTGGCGCGGAAACCGTCCCAGCCACCTCGCAGCCTGAAGCCTCCGAAGGCGTACTTCCGCCCCTCGCGGGGACTACCCCACCGCGGCGAAACCTGCCTTTCCTCCCTCTTCCTCGCTGGCAAGCCCCTGCCAGACGATGTCATTCCACCATATTGCACAGTAGCACTCAATGATACTGCCACGTCTTAACTGCGAAATAGCGGCATCATGGGTGCGCAAAGTTTGCGGGGGGGGTACGCAAAATTTGCGTAGGGGTGCGAAAATTTTGAGTAATTGACATTTTCTGGCGATATGTGCTTATGCTTGGCGCTCATAGTTTGCACTTCATAGAAGGAGTACCCATGGTCACAAAACGGTTTTACAACATCGAAGAATTGTCCATCATCCTTGGGAAAAGCATCGCTTCCATTCACGGCCATCTCGCTCGCAAGCAGTTTGACGCCGTTCCGCCGCCTATAAAATTGGGTCGCCGCCTAGCCTGGCAGGTGGAGTCCGTCGACGCTTGGATCGACGACAAAGCCGCCCAGGCCGATATCAAGGCTAAGAATAGCCTCGGTCATGCTCTGCCTCCTGCCAGGCGACGCGGCAGACCAACAAAGGCGGAACAGAGGGACAGAGGTGGCAAATGAGCGGCAGGCCCTCGGTCTCCTCGCTGCCCTGTGCGCATCAAGAGGCCCCACCGGATGATCCCATTGGCCTCAACCTCAAGGAGTGGCCTCGATTCTCGTTTGACGCCTGCCCGGGCATCCTGGGCGAGTTCGTGCGGCTGGCGACGCGTGACAGCGAAGCTGATCCGGCGGCGGTCTGCATCACGGCGTTGGTGCGTTTCGGAGCGGAGGTCTACGGCTATGCGCCCGATAAAGGCCCGCACCTCTATGTGGGCGAGACCGTCCACTCGCCGCGCCTCTTTGCCGTCATCTGCGGCAGCACCAGCAAGGCCCGCAAGGGAACCTCCCGGCATCCCGTGGCGAAGCTTTTTGGCCGGGAGCACTGCCTGCCCGCCGACTTAAGGGCCTGGGGCGTCCCTTTGCCTGCCAGGGAGAGCGGCGGCCCGCTCTCCACGGGAGAAGGTCTGGCCCATCATGTACGCGACGAAAGCGATGAGGAGCGGGAGCGGAGGCAGCGGCAGAACCCCGCCGAACCGGTCCGCGAAAAGGGAGACAAAAGGCTCGTCATCATGGACGAGGAGTTTGCCAGCGCCCTTGCCTGCACCAAACGGGAAGGCAACACGCTCTCCATGGGCATTCGCTGCTTCTGGGACTCCGGCGACTATGCCCCCCTGACTAAGAACAACCCCGTCCTGGTGCGCGGCGCGCATATCAGCATCATCACCCACATCACCATGCAGGAGCTCGCCGTGTGTTTGGGCGAGGTGCAGGCCGTGAATGGCTTCGGCAACCGATTCCTTTGGATATGCGCCCGTCGCTCGAAATTGGTTGCCCTGCCTTCACGGATGCCGGACGCAGAGCTTGCGCCCTTGCAGCGTGAGCTCTGGCGGTGCGTGGGACAAGCGCAGCAGCGCGGCGTCATGACGATGACGGCAAACGCCCTGGAGCTCTGGCGACACGTCTACCCCGAGCTCTCCCAGGAGCACACGGGACTGGCCGGGAGCATTATCAACCGGGCCGAAGCCCAGACCCTCCGCTTGGCCCTCCTCTATGCCCTCTTGGACGCTCAGGGGAGAATCGAGGAGCCCCACCTGCAAGCGGCCCTTGCTATGTGGCGTTATGCCCAGGATTCGGCGCGCTACATCTTCGGGGACCGGGCGACGGACCCGCTGGAGGATAAGATCCTGGAAGCGCTCAAGGCCGGCCCACTCACGGCCACCGAACTAAGCACCGTCCTGAGCAGGCATGTCCCCCGCGACCGCCTCAAACCCCTGCTGCAACAACTCGAGGCACAACAGCGCATCACCATCACCAAGCTGAAAAATGCGGGCCGTCCCCGGATCATCCTGGCTCTGCGCGAATTAAGCGAAAAAAGCGAAATAAGCGAAGAAAGGAGGAGTCTCGCGTGAACCTTATTTCGCTTTTTTCGCTTTTTTCGCCATCGGTATGTTGTTGCGGAAAGCCTGCGCGCATCGGCGGCATGTCGCAGAGCCAGCCTACCCGTTGTGGGCACGCGCTGACGCGGTGCCCCCTGCCGGGGCTGGCGGGTGGGCTGCGCCCCCCTCGACCCCTGCCAAAGGCATCAAGGCAGGTGACGCCATGAAAGAAAAGGCTCCGAGCCGGACAGCCTGGATCAAGCTTCGCGTCACCCGGGCTGAGAAGGAAGCGATCACGGCCAAGGCGCAAGCCCAGGGCCAGACTGTGACGGATTTCATCCGCCAACGTGCCCTGGACTACCGCCTTCGCCAAACACCCTTGGAGAAAGAGCACGTTCGCCAGCTTGCCCGAGTGGGCGCGAACCTGAACCAACTGGCTAGGTGGGCCAATACGTACAAAAGCCGGGCAGAGGCCATTCAGGTCTTGGCTGCCCTCTTGAGCATCGAGAGGTCCCTCAAGCGCGGCGCAGGCGCGGGAGAAGGCGAGCGGCAAGAACCCTCTTCCTCCATGGAGTCAAAAGCCTTCAGGGAGACACCATGTACATGAAGGTCTTCCCGCACGGGCAGGGGGCCGGGGATGGGCCTACACGCTACCTGGTGCGTCCGGACTACCCGGACCGGGACAAACATCCGCCCGAGGTGCTGCGCGGTGATCCGGAGCTGACCCGAGAGCTGATCGACTCCCTGGACACCAAATGGAAGTTCACGGCCGGGGTCCTTTCCTGGCATCCGGACGAAGTCGTGACGTCCAAGCAGGAAACGTGCGTCATGGACGACTTCGAGGCCGTGGCCTTTGCCGGCCTGGAGCCGGATCAGCGCAACATCCTTTGGGTAAGGCACCACCATGCCGGGCATCATGAGCTCCATTTCGTCATCCCTCGCGTGGAACTCTCAAGCGGCAAGGCCTTCAATCCCTGCCCGCCAGGCTGGCAAAAGCACTTCGACGTGTTCCGGGACCTGCACAATCACCGCGAAGGTTGGGCCAGGCCGGATGATCCGGCCAGAGCCCGACTGCGCACGCCGGAACACGCGGACCTGCACAAAGCCCGTCTGATCCGGTGGGGAACAGCGCCCGGTAAGGACGAACGCGCGGAGGCCAAGGACGCCGTTCACGCCTTCCTGCTCATGAAGATCGAAGAGGGGCAGGTCACAAACCGCTCCGAGCTTCTTGCGGCTCTTCGGGAGGCCGACCTGGAGATCAACAGGGCGGGCAAGGACTACATCACCGTCAAAGACCCAGCCAGCGGTGAAAAGCTTCGCCTCAAAGGGGGAATCTATGCCGAACACTGGCAACTCGCTGGCCTCCCTGGCCGAGCGCATGCGGGCCAAGACCGAACAGGACCGGCTGGAGCTCGAGGCCCTGACCCGGCAGCAATTCGACGCCTTGAGCAAGAGCTTGCGGCAGTCATCGACCGCCGCACTGCGTACAACCGAAGCCGCTATCCAGGAAAAGCTTGGGATGTTGGAAGAGAGCATCGCCTCACGCTGCCAAACCCTGAGCTGGACCTTCAGCCGAAAATGGCTGCAAGCCCTGCTCCTGAGCATGGCCATTCTGACGGGGGCGGCCTTGGGTGGCTGGGGCGTGGTGACCCTGCTCGCACACAGGGTCTTGGCATTACAAGGGGAGATTCAGAGCCTCAATGCGAGCAAAGCCGACCTGGAGAACACCGTCGGTCAACTGGAAAAGCGGACCTGGGGATTGAAACTCCTGGAGAACCAGGATGGCCGGTTCATCATCCTGCCGCCCAAGACTTCGGCCCACACAGGCTGGACGGTGGGGAAACAACAAGCTGTGAAATTGGAGTAAGCCATGACCGAGATCGAGCGCATGCTCTCGAACACGTTGATTGTATTGGAACAAAATTTACAAAAAAGGCAGAACAAGCACGAACAAACCCTAATATATCTGCAAAATTTGCTGTCCTCGCAGGAAAGGACACTGCAAAATCTTCAGCTACAGATCAGGAATTTAAGCGATCAATATCAAGAAACAGCACAATACTGGCAAAAATTGAACAGTACACAAAAACAGTTGCACTTATTGTTAACGCATATAAACAGCAGACTAAACAAATAATAGATCAGCAAAATGAAATTGACAGAGAAAACAGCCATTGGTTTTAAGATCGAAGAGGCAAAATAGGCTTGCTGATACAGATTATTTCGCCTAGCCTTCAAAGCAGGGGGATAGAGGGGATGGTTAAGTCAAGGGACCGATGAGCGTAAACGCCCGAGACGCTTTTGGATCACACCGAATTACAAATACAGGAACAATCATGAATTCGACATGACTACTACAACAAAAGCAATCTGATTTAAAGGCTACAATACCTCACATGGCAAACTCACAGAAACGACACGCAAACTAACAAGTCGCGGTGAATCATGTACCTATCGAGCATACGAATTTGGAATTTTCGAAAATTTGGGTCAATTGTAATGGAAAACGTCTCATTGCCAGGGATTGTTGTTCCACTCAACAATGGGTTAAATGTCCTTATTGGTGAGAATGATTCTGGAAAATCTGCAATTATTGACGCCATTCGACTTACTCTAGGGACTCAAAGCAAAGATTGGTTTCACCTTGAAGACTCAGATTTTCATTTTGATGGAATAAAACGTGCACAAGAACTAAAAATAGAGTGCGTATTTGAAAAATTTACCAACGAAGAAGCAGCTCCCTTCCTAGAGTGGATTGATATTGATAATTCTTCAGGCGTCCCTGAATACTCACTTCGTTTAACATACGTTGCTCGCCGGACTCCTGATCGCATCTCTCGAGAGCTTAGAGCGGGATCTGATCCGGATGGACAATCCATTTTTAGTGCAGCGCTAGATTTACTCAGAATTGTATACCTTAAACCTCTTCGCGATGCCGAGAGCGAATTAGCTCCAAGCGGAAGATCTCGATTAGCTCAGATCCTGAAAGCTCACACTGTCTTTCAAAAAGAGGATGGCAAAAAACATGCGCTTGAAGAAATTATTTCTGAAGCCAATAATAGTGTCGAGAAATATTTCACCGACGACGATGAGGCTTCCGCAATTCTCAACACAATAAATACTCACCTCGTTAATTTTCTACATCCATCAACAAAACAAGAATCAGAGATAAACATCTCGGGAAGCGAGCTTCAAAGTATCTTAAAACGTTTAAGTCTTGTATATCAAGGAGAGTCGGCCGGGTTAGGCTCATTAAATCTCTTATACATCGCAGCCGAACTTCTATTACAACAAAACACCTCTCGTAATGAGTTAAAGCTTACAATAATTGAAGAGCTTGAAGCTCACTTGCATCCTCAAGCACAACTGCGGCTGGTAAAATACCTAGAGACAGAAACTCAAGGCCAACTTATTCTTTCAACACACAGCACAACACTTGCATCGAGCCTAAAACTAAAAAATCTTATCATCTGCAAAGATGGCAAAGCCTTCCCCATGGGTAGTGCCTTCACTAAACTAAAGAAAAATAATTACGATTTTTTAGAACGTTTCTTAGATGCTACAAAATCGAACTTGTTTTTTGCGAAGGGGGTAATCCTCGTAGAAGGCGATGCAGAAAATATTTTGTTGCCGACGATCGCCACACTTATTGGACGCCCTCTTCATCAATACGGAGTTTCTATTGTAAATGTTGGAAGCACAGCATTTCTTCATTACTCAAAGATTTTTGATCGCAGCGACGGTCAAAATATGGGAATTCCTGTCGCCATAATCACAGACCGTGACGTTTGCCCGTATGAAGTTCAAATTGAAAATCATACAGGCACAGACAATATACCAACAATTGAAAGCATAAAACAAGGAATTTCAGACAAAGGCGAATCAATAGAAACTCGGCTTGGATCAGGATGTGCAAAAGTATTTATCTCTCCCCATTGGACATTAGAGTATGAGATCTCGCTCACAAAGCAGTTACAAAAAATATTTTTAAAGTCCATTCTTATGTCAGAAAAAATTCAAAACGCTAAAGATGGGGCACCGAAACGCCAAAAAATTGAAGAGGCAAAAGAAACAGCCAATGAGCTCTTCGACGAATGGCGAGCGGAGCTGTCACAACATTCGAGAAAAAAAGAAATTATTGCGAAAAGAATATACACCGATATAATGCTTAAAAAGGACATTTCGAAAGCTGTTGTTGCTCAAACTTTTGCAAAAAATATTAAACAGGAATACGCAAAAAGCAGCGAAGATATAATATCACGTCTTTATCAACCAGCAATGAGATACCTAGTCAATGCAATCATCCATGTCACGGCGGCTCTTGAGGACCAGCCAGATGCTTGAAATAACCGACGAGGATATAACACTTGCTGAAGCCAAGCTATTGCCGCCAGGTTGTAGTTTTGATGAAGAGCGAAGAGCGTTTATTCGATCGCTATACTCATGCGATGTAATCGCTTGCCCAGGAAGCGGAAAGACGACGGCCCTGCTCGCAAAGTTATTGATTCTAGGGAAAAAAGTATCTTTTCTTAAGGGTGGCGGAATCTGTGTTCTAACTCATACCAACGTTGCAATCAATGAGATCAAGAAAAGACTTGGAGACGAAGCCGACAAGCTTCTTAGTTATCCAAATTTCTTTGGCACAATTCAATCATTTGTTGATCGCTACTTGGCCTCACCTTGTTTCATTAAATTGTTCAACAAGCGCCTAACTGCAATCGATACAGAATACTACCTTCACAAACTCACCAGCGAATGCATGGCTTCCAGGGCTCGCCCTTGGATCTCAAAACAGGTTCAAGGACCAGGCTATGATAGTCCCTCTGACCTATTAAAAAAAATACAGCTGGACTCTAGCACGCTAACATTCGATTTGAAACCTATTAAACTTGCAAATACTACAACAATTACTCACATCGCCATTACCCATGCCTGCAAAAAAATCTTTGAGTCCGGAATCATAAGCCATAGGCAGGCATACAATCTTGCAAAATATTACCTACAGAACCATCCAGCACTGGATGATTTGTTCAGTGCTAGGTTTAAATTTGTTCTCATAGACGAAATGCAAGACAGCTATGGACATCAAATTGACATTTTAGATGCTCTTTTTTCCGGGCCCAGGTCTGTTGTTCAAAAATTAGGAGATCCAAATCAGGCGATCTTTTCTACGCCCACAGATAGCGAAATGGAATGGAGACCTCGCGATGGAGCACTAACATTTTCAAGATCCATGAGATTTGGGCAGAACATTTCAACAGTTGCGTCAAAAGTAAGAACTTTGCGTCATATTCCGCTCCTTGGCAACGACAATGTCAATTCTCATAAACCACATATTATTACATACAATGACTTTTGCATGGATTGCACTATTCAATCTTTCGGAAAACTAATCCGAAACCTCGGCTTAGACGAAGATGCGTCTATAAACAACAAAGTATTCAAAGCTATCGGATGGGTCGGAAAGCAAAAAGAAACAACTTGTATACCTCATTACTGGCAAAGTTACACTCCACACAAAAAAAATATCGCTAAATTTTGTTCATTCAGATCGTATATTAAATCATACGAAGGCTTACACTGCGGAGCACATTCCCCAAAGATATTCCAACGACTTTTATACGAAGGAATTGCGAACTTAGTCAACCGATGCAACACAGCAGAGGGTATCCCGTTCACAGCACACCAATTTAAAAATTGGCTTAAAACCAACAACAGCGAACTCTATTTACAAATTAATTCAACGATTTCTCAATGGTTTTTAGAGTACTTGCTAGGAAAATCTGAGGACAAGATCATAGACGAGGCGACTGTCTTATTGGATCCATTAATTGCCCATTGCAGCGACAAGGGGATGGCATTGGACTTTATATCTTCTACAACCATTGACGACGCTTGTCAGCAAGATTTTGCATGCAATTTTGTTGATTGCATATCTGATATACAAATTGAAGTCGGGACAGTTCATTCTGCGAAAGGAGAAACTCACACCGCAACACTTTTTTTAAGTACATTTTATCACAAAGATGATATTAAATATATCACTCCTTTCCTTTTAGAAAAACCAGTACAACGAACAATGGGGGTTCGCTTAAAATCTTGCATAAAAATTTCTCATGTGGCAATGAGCCGCCCAACACATCTTTTTGCCATGGCTTGTCATGAAAACAATATCGCTGACTATCAGAGTGAATTTTCAGACAATGGCTGGGTAATCGTCTCTGTTGAGAGTCTGATGACTTAACTATCTTGAGGTCAATCATTCATTAACTTTCCACACTTCATCCCAGCAAGCCTGTCCGCCAAGCCTGCCGTTCGCAAATGCGTAGACTGTGCTAATTTTACAGAGCCTTGTGCCTAGTGATTGCCTCGATCTCTATGACGTCCAGGTTCGTAGGCTCAAAACACGGCTGATGGCTTCCTGCCGCAGGCCATGGAATCGCAGAATTTCAAGCTTTACCTTCTTGCACACATACTTCATTGAAGCCGCGATCTGATCCGCCAAAAAATTACGAAATATTTATATATCGCCCCATGTATTTATTTAAAAGAACTTTCCTTTTCGTCCAAGTAGTATTCTATATATTCATTAATAAGCATGCAGTCATTAAAAAATATCCTTCCTGCGTACATCAGCCAGAGCAATGCAAATTGCGTCACTCATTCAAGACTAGCACAATCTATTAATACAATTTGCTAATTTGGCCTTTCCACTGCGTTAGCCCGCTTTTACAAGTGGTCCCCATGCTACCTCAACGGAACGCCCCATTTCAACTGACGATCCCCAGGTAGCCAATAACGCTTTGGAGGGAATTGATAACATGCCCATTCTCCCCCTGGAGGGAAGCGGCCTCCCGATCAAGCCATAAGGCGTGGAGCCCAAGAACACGGGGGACCTGATAATCGTTTTTCAGCGAATCGCCGACCATGAGGAGCTCCTCTGGCGTACAGCCGAGCCCTTCCCAGGCATACTGATAGAGCAGCGTCTCTGGCTTACGCGCGCCGACCTCGTAGGAAAAGGCGCGGACATCCGGCTCAAAGGGCAGAAGCTTGAGAAATGGCGCGCCATAGGGCTTGGCGAGATTGGAGACCACCGCGATCTTGAGGCCATGTTCACGGAGCGCTTGCAGCGTTCGCGGGGCGTCGGGAAAAAGACGCATGGAGTCCGTTTCCTCGGCCACATGCGCTTCGAGGAGAGCGGTTTCTTCCTGGGACAGCCCTGCCTCGCCGGCGAATTCCACCAAGGATGCATCACGTGTCATGATGGCTTGGTAGCAATCGGCCGCTCCGTTCTCCCATCGCTTCATGATCGAGCGGTAGGGGAGCCGGGGGGATTCGATGCGGCACAACGTGCCGAAGGCGTCGAAAAGCACGCCTTTGATTTGCCGTGGCTCCATGCACGTCTCCCGGGCTGCGGTTTTAAAGCCAAGGCTTACGTCTAGGTCACTATACAAGCATGCAGAACACAACAGGGCTTTCCCTCTTAATTTCAAAAAGAATTACAAGCGCCTGACCTCCCCACGCTTCGCGCCATCCAATCTCGCTGCGAGATTGGCCGTGCGCAAATGCGTGTACCTCGCAAGCATTTGCAGGGATTTATGTCCGGTAATGGCCTTGATTTCCATCACATCCAAGTCCGTATGCTCAAAGAAGCGACTGGTGGCTTCATGGCGCAGGTCATGAAAGTGCAAGTTCGCCAGTCCGGCCAATTGGCAAGCCTTGCCCATCTTCGATGACAGTGTGTCGGGATGGAGGTGGCCGGGAAAAACTCGTCCGGAAATATGGCGAGGGAGCCCGTGGAGCACTTCGATCGCTTTTCGAGATAAAGGGACTGTCCTGCATGTCCCGTTTTTTGTGTCACGCAATAATGCAGACTTATTGCGGAGGTCTATATCTTCCCAGGCAAGCTTAACTATCTCGCCACGTCGCATGGCTGTTTCCAAGGCGAACTTGACGATTGCGCCAAACTCCAAGTCATCGCCAATGGCTTCAAAGAGTTTTTCTTCCTCGCCAGCTTCCAGTCGTCTTTCGCGTCCCGGCGGCAATTTGGGTTTGGCGGCGAGTTGCACGGGATTGGTCAAACTCTCCATTCCCCAATCGCTCTTGGCAAAATTAAAGAGCCTGGAGAGAAGAGCCAGGTCCAACCGGATCGTATTGGCCGAAATCCCTTCTTTCTCCCGGGCGCGTCGATAGTCCGCAATGTCTTTCGACCGAATCGTTGACATGATACGGTGGGCGATGGCACGTGATTGAAGGCAATTAGCTCGGGAAATTTCACGGCGAGGGTCTTTGAGCCTTGGCAAATATTCCTCTTTATAGCGATCCAAACATTCGCTCAGGGTGTAGCTCTCGGCCTCTTTGGTCGAGACAAACTGTCCTTTGGACATCTCGGTCTCGACTCCCTTTGCCCATTGCTCGGCCTCGGCCTTTGTATCGAAGGTCTTGCATGTTGCCGGGTAACCTCGCTTGCGAATCCTGGCTTCCCATTGGAGATTTCCCCGCTTCCGAAATGTTGCCATCGCTCCACCTCTCTGTTGGAGCAAGTGGAGCAAAATTGGAGCAGAAAATCAAGAAGGCGACCTGTCGCTTTCGACAGATCGCCTTCAGGCTTTGTAATTATTGAACTTTGTTGGTGCGCCCGGAGCGATTCGAACG